>CBFHQE010000013.1:0-33461 GCA_965657935.1 Maricaulis sp.
ATGGAACGTGCGGCGATGGAAGACCTGCTGGCGCGTTTCAAGGCGCTCGACGCCAATGAGCGTGATGCCGAAGTGATCCAGACGGAAGTGTTCTCGGCCGGCAAATCACAGGAATTTGAAAACCTGCGGGACTGGTTCAAGGCGCTCTACGAGGTACTTCTCGGTCAATCGCAGGGCCCGCGTTTCGGATCTTTCGCAGCAATCTACGGGATTTCGGAAACTATTTCGCTTATTGAAGGTGCCCTTGCCGGGGATTTGCTCAGCGCGAGCTGATCCACGGCACACTGTGTAACGTAGTATCCGGGACATCAGAGGACTTGGCCTCGCAGGTGTTCCGGAGTGTGGGGCTGCTCGTGCGTAGATCTGGTTATCGACCCTTTCTGACGGCCCTGTTGGGTAGTGCGGCCTTGAGCTTCGGCGCGCTGGCGCAGGGCACCGAAGCGGCATCGGAGCCGGGGGTGGAGATCTATCTCCCCGCTGCCTTTGCCGAATTCCTTCCGCAAAACGCTAACGACATGGTTCGCCGCCTGCCGGGTTTCCAGGTGGATGAGGGCGACCAGGTTCGTGGCCTGTCCGGTGCCCAGGGCAATGTTCTCATCAATGGACGCCGGCTCCCGCCACGCTCCGGATCGCTCAATACACGCCTCAGCACGATGCGGGTCGAGGATGTCGAACGCTTTGAACTGATCGAGGCGGGCGCGCGCGATATCGACATGCAAGGCTATCCGCTGCTGCTGAATATCGTGCTGCGCGACCAGACCGCCCGGCGTTTCAATGGCCGTATGGAGATTGAGCCGCGCGAGGATGGCGGTGATGAAGTCCAGCTGGCGCTCGGCGGGTCGATGACCGGCGGTTCGGTGGACCTGGAAGGCAATTTCGAACTCTATGACGAGGCGTTGCTCGCTAATCGTGATGTGCGATCAGCAACGGCGGATACGCCGACTGCCCGCCGTTCCACGGATCGCCATACAACGTATTCGCGTCGTGAGGCGCAGGGCAGCGCGACCATGCGGCTCGGTGCGGAGCGCAGCCTGGTGTTCTCCTCGACGCATGATTTTTCCGAGCGTACGGTCCGCCCCACCGAGGAAGAGATCGCTATCGGCGCTGCGCTGCAGGAAACCAATGCCTCGGAAAATTCCAATTCGAGTTTCGGGCTCGAATATGCCGCTCCGCTGGGGCCTGCGATGGACTTGCAGGCGATCGTGACCCGTCGGGAGGGTGAGTCCGAAAGCTCCGCCCGGTTGAATGATGACGGGTCGATTGGCCGGTACAGCTCGGGTGAGGAAACCAGCGAGACAGCCACCAGGGCAACCGTTCGCTGGCGCATCAGCGATGTGTGGTCGCTTGAAGCGGGCGGTGCGTGGGCGCTGAACACGCTGGATGGATCCTTCGCGGCGACAATTGACGGCGTGTTGCAGGATATCGACGGGTCAAACGCCTCCGTTGAGGAGACCCGCACGGCGGTGCTGGCCGTTATCAGCTGGACGCCGCGTTCGGAGCTGACGGCGAATTTCGGCGGACGGGTCGAGGAGTTCGCACTGAACTCGTCCAATGCCCCGGGCGAGCTGTCGCTGACCGATGTTGTGCCGCGTGCCGACCTCAGCTGGTCCATGCAAAATGACTGGGTGCTGCGCGTATCAGCGGAGCGTGAGGTCGGGCAGCTTGGTCTGGGCCAGTTTCTGGCCGAAACCAATCTCGACAATGCATTGAACACACAAGGCGCCTCGACTCTGGAGCCGGAACGCTCCTGGACCTATCGCGCCGAAGTCGAACGTCGCTTTGGCGAGCGCGGGCTGGTGCGGCTTCAGGCCCAGCGTCGGGAGATCGAAAATCCGATTTCGCGCATTCTGACGGTCGATGGCGACGTGGCACCAGCCAATATCGGGCCGGAAACGATCGACTCCCTGGAGGGTGTTTTTGAATTTGATCTGGGCCGTTTCGGCATGCCCGGGCTTTTCATCGACGGCATTGCGGTATTGCGTCAGTCAGAACGCATCGATCCATTGCAGGGGTTTGTCCGAGAGACATCAGGCCATAGCGACCACACACTCGAGATCGGACTCCGTCAGGAATTTGCTGATGGCAAGTATGTTCTGGGTTTCGAGATCGAGGACGATGCGCCGTCGACCCATTACTGGCTGACCCAGATCCGCCATGAAGTGCGCGGGCTTGAGGCTCGTGTGAATGGTGAGTGGCGCCACACCGACGGGTGGCGCACCGGGTTTTGGATGCGTTTGCCGGAAACCGTGCGCGAGGAATTGTATGTCTTTGACGGCGTGCGTTCCGGCACTATGACACCGGTCCTGCGCAATACGATCGAACGCGATAATGGCGCCTTCCTGTCTCTGTGGACGGAATTCGAGGTGCGGGACGAGGTACACCTGCGCCTGAATGTTCGCACCGGGCGTTCGCGTAATTCCTCAACTCTTGTGCGGGACGCAAATGATAGCGAAATCGATTATGCGAGCCTGGATATCGACAATGTGCCGAGCTTCAATCTGCGCCTGCGCTGGAATCGCTAGCTTCATACTCACGTAAAAAATAATTGACACAGGGTCTGGCATTTCTTACATGAGAGCATGTAAAGAATTTCGTACACTATGTTGAGGGTTTTTGACATGAGCATTTATGAACGCATCAATACAGCCGGCCTGGTCACCAGTCTCCTGGTTCTGGCCTGGTACGCCCTTCAGGTCGTTCCGCAAATGAGAGAGATGCCTGTTGCCGAGATCGCTTATACACGCCCGATGATCTATGCCGTCGTTAT
Organism: Maricaulis sp.; assembly: GCA_965657935.1. Taxonomy (GTDB): domain Bacteria; phylum Pseudomonadota; class Alphaproteobacteria; order Caulobacterales; family Maricaulaceae; genus Maricaulis. Next base: position 2,768 of record CBFHQE010000013.1, read on the forward strand.
CGGCGTGATCCTGTCCATTGTGACCGCCATTGTCGTTTCTGTCGGGTCTGCCATCTGGCTCGCCATCAAGGAAGGCGAGGACGCCGTTGATGCCGATTTTGGTAATGAGGACGAGCGCGACAAGCATATTGGACGGCTTGGTGATGCGATGGGCGGACACCTGCTTTCGGTCGCGGTGATCGGTGCAATGGTTCTGATCTGGATGGATTTCGACACGTTCTGGGTCGCCAACAGTCTGTTTGTCGGCGCCTGGTCGAGCGCTGTGCTTGGCACGGTCATCAAGCTGGTTGCCTATCGCGGAGCGGTCTGATGACGAAGCCGACCAAGATTACCAACGAGATCCGGCGCTTGCGTTTCGACGCAGAGGAGATGACCCAGGCGGAACTGGCGCGCCGTATCGGTGTCACCCGCCAGACGGTGCTCGCGATCGAACAGGGCCGTTATTCGCCTTCGCTGGAAGTCGCCTTCAAGATCGCCAGCGTGTTCAAAGTGCCCCTGGAACAGGTGTTTCAGTATCCCCTGAGCGCCGACTGACCTGCATGGCAGCATCGATATCCGGCTGCAAGGTGATGCGCATGACCGGCAGCGGATGTCGGTGCCCGGCAAACCGGAAGCGCAGGTCGCGCAGCATCACGGCCAGCACGATGGCCATTTCCATCATCGCAAACCGGGCGCCGATACAGACCCGTGGGCCAATGCCGAAGGGCAGGTAGGCAAAGCGATTGATTTCGTCCCCGGCAGCGCCAAGAAAACGCTCCGGTCGAAACGCGTCCGGTTCCGGCCACAGTTCCCGATGCCGATGCAGCAACCAGGTTGAAACCAGCACATCCGTATTGGCCGGGATCGCTACACCGCCCAATTCGTCAGCCGCGATCGAGCTGCGTGCGAGCACCGGTGCAGAGGGGTAGAGGCGCAGGCTCTCCCGTATGACGGCCATGGTCCAGGGCAGATTGTCCATCCAGGTTTCGGGGGTGGCCGGGTCAAGCTTCGCTGCATCGAGCTCCTGTTCCAGGCGTTCCAGCACGTCAGGCGATTGCGACAGCAGGTAGAGTGTCCAGGTCAGGGTGCGCGCCGTGGTCTCGTGGCCTGCCGCCAGAAAAGTCAGCAGATTGTCGACGACGGCGGTATCGTCCAGACCAGCGCCGAGAAGCAGATCGAGGAAGTCGGCGGAGCGACCGGCGTTTTCAGGAGAGGGTTGGCTCCGGCGCAGGGTGGCCAGCTCGCCGACTTGCCCGCGCAGGTCCTGGATCACCCTGTTGGACGCGCCATGACCAATGCGAGGCACCCAGCCGGGCATGTGCAGCAGGTCGAAAAGGTGCGGGATCCCGCTGATTTCCAGCAGGTCGCAAATACCTTTGGTGAAGCGGGCCTTGTCGAGTGCCTCATCGCCGGAGAACAAGGTCTCGATCAAGACGTCCAGAGTCAGGTTGACCATCGCATCCGTTGCGGAGATCACGCGGCCCTCGACGGCCAGATAGGAGTCCCGGGCGGCTTCGCAGACCTGCAGGATTTGGGGCGCAAAGGCGTTGACCCTGCGTGGGGTGAAGACCGGAGAAACAGCCTTGCGGGCCTTTTTCCAGATATCACCTTCTGCCGTCAGCAAGCCATCGCGCAGGAAGGGCCGCAATACGGCCTGGCGCATCGGGTTCATGCGGTAGTTGCCGACATTGGCGACAAAACAGTGATGAATCGCTTCCGGATCATTCATGATCAACGAGGAGCGTCCCAGAAACCGGAACGGAGCGACGTTGAGGTGAAAGTGATGCTCGCCCCAGACCTCCAGCGGATTCCGGCTCATCGCGCGGAAATATGTCCAGTAGTCGCCCGGCATCAGGCGGCCCGCCCCGCTATAGCGGGCGAGGGGAGGCATGGGCGGTTTGAAGACCGTGTTCATCAGCGGGTAGCCTTTCAATGGTCTTCTAGCGCAAGGTGAGATCAACGGCGATGGCGCGAAAAGTCGCGCCTCGCCCTTAACCTGTATTCCGGTTTGGACTAGCGTTGGACCATGCGAAGCTTGATCGTTCTGATAATTACCTGCCTCCTCGCTCTGCCGGCGCACGCCGATATGGAGCAGGCCCGCCAGGCCTATGTGGAAGGGCGATGGCAGGAAGCGGCGGCGCATGCCCAGCTGGCTGGTGGCGCTGATGGTTACGCCTTTGCCGCAGGTGCGATCCTGGCCCAGTTAATGGTCGAGCCCCTGCATCCGGAACGTCCGGAACTTGCCCGACGCGCTGTCCAGCTGGCGGAATATGCCTACCAGTTGGATGACGCACTGCCTGAGGCCCGGTTGCGCCTGGCTGGTGCGTTGGGATATCGCGGACGGTTCATGAGTGGCATGCGCGCTTATGTCGGCAGGGTCCCGCAACGCGGTAAACGCCTGCTCGAGAGCCTGGTTGAGGAAAACCCGAACGACCCGTGGGCGGTGGGCATGCTGGGAGCCTGGCACCTCGAAGTGGCCCGCCGAGGCGGCAATCGAGGCATGCGGGCGCTTGGCGCGTCGGTGGATGCCGGGATTGGTTTCTACACCAACGCGATCGCTCTGGATCTGCATAACCCGGCGCCGCGCTACTTTTTCGCGCTGGCCCTGCTGGCGCTGGACGAACCGGCCTATTATCAGCAGGCCCGCCAGCAGCTGGCAGTCTGCCTGCAGATGCAACCGCGTGATGCGTTTGAAGCGGCCGTTCAATCGGATGCGCAGCAACTTGCCGCGCTGATTGATGACCGCCGTGCCGCCGCTGAATGGGCGAACGCGCGTATGCGTCACTGACTGACCCACAGGATCCGCGACATCCATCGAATGTCATGAAGCGCGACGCTGCGGACTTCGGTTCGCCTGTCCAGCGATGCGAGCCCGACCTCCTGGACCGAACGATTACGGAAGGTCCAGGCGCTGATTTTGCCGTCCGATCGTTCAATCACGACCCGGTCACCGTCCTGAATCTCGGCGGTCGGGCTGACGACCAGCGTGTCGCCCGCGCGATAGACGGGCTCCAGCGTTCTGTCGGTGAGGGTCAGGGAATAGGCTTCGTTCAGCATCACGCCCGGGAAGGGTTCGAGCGTCCAGCCCGACCCGCGCGGCAGCCCCCCGCGCGAGAAAGCCTGTTCCGTGATCCCGTCCGCCATCTCCAGGCGCGGCAGGGCTGAACGCGTGTCCCGATCGAGAACCAGCGCTGCGAAACTCTCGAAATCCAGATTGGCCGCGCCCAGCGCTTTGGTCAGGCTTTCAGTCGATGGCCAGCGGGGCTTGGAGCCATCTGCTGAGGTCCGTTTTGACGGGTTGAACGTCGTCGCATCCAGCCCGGCCCGGCGGGCTAGTCCTGAAGGGCTGGTTTGAGCGTGAGCGGCGAGTAGATCGATCCCCCGCCAGATCTGGGCGTGAGTGAACATTTGGCAGTCCTTGGTTGCGCCAAGCTATCGGAAAACACCTGCAGGGGCGAGTCGGGCTTGCGCCGGGAAGAGTGCCCGGTTAGGCCTGCCGCCATGACTGACAAGATTGCATACCGACTCGCAACACCCGAGCGCTGGGCCGAGGTCATGGCTGCAGGTGTTTTTGAAGGTGATCCGCACGACATCGCCGACGGGTTCATTCACCTTTCTGCAGCATCCCAGGTCGAGGGCACGCTGCTCAAGCACTATAACCAGCATGAACGTCTGGTTCTGGCGGAGATTGATCTGGAAATGCTCGGCGAGACCGTGAAGTGGGAAGTCTCCCGCGGTGGCGAACTCTTCCCGCACATTTTCGGCACCATCCCGACCCGTGCGGTCAGGGGGGTAAGACTCATCGGCCGCGATGAGCACGGTGGCTGGATCATGCCGAACGATCTGGAGGGCGCGCGTTGATTCACGATATTGCGACCCGCTTGTTGCACGCCTTTGATCCGGAAGAAGCGCACCGCCTTTCCATCATGGGTTTGAAATACGGTTTTGGTCCGCGCCAGTTGCGCAGGGATGACCCGGTGCTGGCGACCGAGCTGGCCGGTATCAACTTGCCCAATCCGCTGGGCCTTGCGGCGGGTTATGACAAGAATGGCGATGTACCGGACGCCCTGCTGGCCATGGGGTTCGGCTTTGTCGAGCTGGGCGCCGTGACGCCGCGCGGTCAGGATGGCAAACCCAAGCCGCGCATCTTCCGTCTGCCCGAGGATGAGGCCGTCATCAATCGCATGGGTTTCCCCAATCTGGGTCTGGAGAATTTTGCCAAAAACCTGCGCGGCCGCGCACACCGCGGTGGCGTGGTCGGCGTTAATCTGGGGGCTAATCTGGATAGCGAGGACCGCGTTGCGGACTATGTGACCTGTCTGGAAGCGCTGAGGGATGATGCGCACTTCTTCACTGTGAACATTTCCTCGCCCAACACGCCCGGATTGCGTGACATGCAGTCCAAAACGACCCTGGTCGAGTTGATCTCACGCGTGGTCAAGGTTCGGGGCAAGGCGCCGCTCTTTCTCAAGATCGCACCGGACATCGTGGATGAGGAGGTGGCCGATATCATCGATGTCGTGACGACCCACAAGATGGATGGCTTGATCATCTCCAATACGACGCTCGCGCGCCCGGACAGTCTGCGCAGTGAACTTGCTGAAGAGATGGGTGGTTTGTCTGGCCCGCCAGTGTTTGAACGTTCGACGGAGCTGGTGCGCGCCTTCCGCAATGCCGCAGGCCCGGAATTGAATATCATCGGTGTCGGTGGCGTGCGGGACGCGGATACGGCCTACGCCAAGATCCGCGCGGGTGCCAATGCGATCCAGCTCTACACGGCGCTGGTCTATGAAGGTCCCAGCTTGATCGGCCGGATCAAGACCGGGTTGGCCGAACGTCTCTACTCGGATGGTTTTGCGTCTGTGTCCGAAGCTGTGGGCGCAGAGTAGAGCCGGCGCTCAAGCGCGGGATAGGCCACAGCCAGGGTTGCCCCGCGCGCGACATAGAAGATGAGAAACGCGGCCCAGACGCCGTGATTGCCATAGGCGGGTGCCAGCACAAAATCTGCGATCAGATAGACAGCAACCGCGGCCAGTCCGGCATTGCGCAAGATCTTGCCGCTCGTCGTCCCGATAAAGACACCGTCAAGAAGCCAGGCCCCGGCGCCGAGTAGCGGGATTACGGCGCACCAGGGCAGATAGGTGATGGCGGCCTGGCGGGCCGCTTCATCCTCGATGACCAGCGTCAGGGCCGCTTCGCCAAAGAAGAAGGTCAGCACCGCAAAAGCTGCGCCGGCCATGAACATGGGTTCTCCGGTCATGCGGATGGCCCGTCTCAGCGCGTCTTTGGATTTACGCCCGAATGCCCGCCCGGCTTCGGTTTCCGCAACAAAGGCGAACGCATCCAGCACAAAGGCCCAAAGCGTGATGATCTGGAGGAGAACGTGGTTGCCGGCGAGGGCCGATGTGCCCTGGCGTGCGCCGGCATTGGCGAACCATGTAAAGCCGATGACCATCGACCAGGTTCGGATCATAAGGTTCAGATTGACCTGGAACATCTCTGCGAGAGCCTGCCTGTCCAGCAATTTTGCCCGGTTGAGGACGTGCTCGGCCCAGCCGGTCTGAGCGCGGATCGCGTGCAGCGCAAAACCGATTGCCACCAGGGCAGCGGTCCACTCTGCGATGGCGGTCGCGGCGCCCACGCCACCGGGCCCCATACCGAGCCCCAGCACGAACCAGAAGTCCAGGACGATATTGACGCCCGAAAACACGGCGTAAATCGCCAGCGTCGCGCTGTTGCGCCCGAGCCCGATCAGCCAGCCCGAGATTGCAAACCCGGCCAGCGCGGCTGGTGCGCCCCAGGCACGCGCGAGCAGATAGTCTGCGCCCTTGGTTTCAACGATTTCAGAACCCTGCAGGATGGTGAAGCCGATACTGGAAATCGGGTAACGGAAGACCCACACCAATAAACCCAGAATGACGGCGACAATCGTCGCCCGCAGCAGGATGCGCTGGACTTCGGCCAGGCGGCCGGCACCGTCGGCCTGGGCCGTCATTCCGGTGGTGCCCATGCGCAGGAAATAGAAGCTCCAGTAGAAGACCGAGAACAGGGCCCCGCCAAGCGCTACGCCACCAAGGTCCGAACTGTCGCCGGACAGGCCGAGCACAAATGTATCAATGACCCCGGCAAGCGGGACGGTGGCATTGGCGAAGATGAGCGGCCAGGCCCGTGCGAGCACGGCGGTGCGGGTGAGCGGCTGTTCCATGCCGAGCAGCTAGCCGAGTGAGCGCCCTTGTATCAAGCGCTTAATCCGTGGGGCACACGTCATCGCGACAGGTCTGCCGCGGTCGATAGGGGGCCAGGAAGCGATAGATGACATCGAGTGGTTTGCGAATGATCCAGGGCCGCAGCAGTGTCGCGAGCATGTGCCAGCGTGGCAAACGCTCCCAGATGGCAATGAAGGCGTCTACGCCGGTGACCACACGATTGTCGGGCAGCCTGACATGCAGCGCGGCGAGCGCGGCGTCGCGATCGACATCTTCAGCAAGATCCTCGGCATTGCAGTCGGAGAGAATGATTTTCTCCGGCCCGAACTTGGCATAGTGCCGCATCTCCCGTCGGCAGAGCGGGCAGAGGGCGTCGTAATAGGCGATGACTGGGCCGTCGTTGATCATGTGCCCAATCTAGGGCGGGTCCGGGTTGGCGGGAAGTGACACGCCGCCGCACCCTGCGCCTAGCCTTGCGAACTTTTTGGCGTGATCAGGAAATGCCCGTGCAAGGTCGCGACCGGTGCACCGCGTCGGCCTTGCCAGGCTTCGACACGCACATTGGCGACACGTCGGCCGCTCCGGGCGACCTGGGCGCGGGCGAAAACGTCAGCGGCCCGGGCCGGGCGCAGATAGTCGATAGCGATATCGATGGGCTTGGGCAAGCGATCCAGAGGCTGGTTGACGATCAGCGAGCCGGTCGCGACGATTTCCAGGAAAGCCCCCACGGCGCCGCCGTGCAGCGCAGGGATCAGCGGATTGCCAACCAGGTCATCGCGGAATGGCAGACATCCGGTGAGCTCGTCGCCGCGGTGGTCGAATTCAACGCCCAGACCCGCGATATAGGGCGTTTCGAGCAATGTCTTGATCAGGAGCTCGCTCATGACGCGTCGTCTCCGCGAATGGCTTTGCGGGCGCGGTCCTGCGCCGCCCTGGACGCGTTTGTGATCATGAAGGCGGCCTGGGCGATGGCGACGGGTTCATCCGTATCGCCATCGTGGGCCGTGGCACGCACAAAGCAGACCAGTCCGCGAGAGCGCAGGCTGACCGCCTCGGCAATGATGTCCTGTCCGGGTTCTGCGGGGCGCATGTAGTCGATACGCAGATCCAGCGTCGCCGGTGTGTCTTCGCCGCCGAAGCCGGTGAAGGCCGCAAGGCCGCAAACATGGTCCAGCAGCGCGGTGACCGCGCCGCCATGGATGACCCCTGTATCCGGGTCGCCGACAAGGTCCGTGCGATAGGGCAGACGCAAACATGCATCACCCTCGCCGACGCGGTCCACCTTGAAGCCAAGGGCGACTGCGTGCGGAGATCCATCGACCAGCAGGCTGGCGAGATCATCGAGAAATTTTTGGCGTTCCGGGGTCATGATATGAAAAGGGGCTCCGAGTGGAGCCCCAAATTCATGTAATCCGGCTTGCAGATCAAGTCGCTAGTCGCGCCGCATCGCGCCGAGCACCCGCATGAGCAACCAGATCGGAACGACCAGAACCGCACCCAGCAGCAGATATTCCACTGCGTGGCCAGCGCTGTCGATCACGGCACTGACAATGCTTCCCCAGCTCTCGACCAGCGTGCCGAAGAAATCCACCCACAGCCGCCGCGGGTCGACATTGAACGCCGCCAGCAGCAGACCCACAAGCACACACAGGAAAAGAAGGCGCAGCAGGTCGTTCGGCGTCAGCTTGAACAGGCGCTGCAGGAAGCCAGTTTCATCCGCTTGCGTGGATGCCGGGCTGGTATCGCGATCAGTACTCATGTGTTCACTCTATCCGCAAATTGGGCACAAAGAGGGCGGTCTCAGCCTTCCCGGGTCACATTGACCTGGTGCGGGTAGGGAATGGAGATGCCACCTTTGTCGAAGGCTTCCTTGACGTTTTTCATGGCGTCGAAATGGACGCCCCAATAATCGCCGGATGCACACCAGACGCGCGTGACGATATCCACCGAAGAACCGCCATGGGCCATAACCGCCGTGAAGACTGCCGGATCCTTGTGAACCCGCTCATCTGCGTTCAGCGTGTCCTTGATAATGGTCATCGCCTTGTCGATGTCATCTGAATAATCGATCGAGAACGTGAAATCGACGCGGCGCGTATCGTTGGCGGAATAATTGGTGATCACGTCACCCCAGGCTGCGCCATTGGGCACAATGACCTTCTTGTTGTCGCCGGTTGCCAGCTCGGTGGTGAACAGGGTGATGTCCTTGACCGATCCGGCCTGGCCGGCGACCTCGACAAAATCGCCCAGCTTGTAGGGGCGGAAGAGGATAATCATCACGCCGGCGGCCAGGTTGGACAAGGTGCCCTGCAGGGCCAGGCCAATGGCAAGCGTTGCAGCACCCAGGGCTGCGACCAGGCTGGTTGTTTCGACACCGAAACGGTTGAGCACGGCGATAACGACGATCGCCATGATGCCGTAATAGGCGATCGATGAGAAGAATCCGCCCAGCGTGTCGTCAATGCGGTCGCTCTTTACAGCGGCATTGCGCACGGCCTTGCGCACGCCGCCTGCAACGATGAGGCCGACGATGAGGATTAGAGCGGCAAGTGCCAGGCTGGTGCCGGCATCAATTCCGCGCTCGATCAAAGAGGAAAGATTGTCGCTGGACATGAGTTCCTGAGGGTCCATTGGGGGCTCCTTTCAACGGGGAGGGCGGAATTAGCACTCCACAATCATGAGGGGAAACAAAATTATATAACTCGCCTGAAGTCTTGTCAGGCCGACTCGCGGACGATGATGATTTTTTGCCAGATCTTGGCAGACATGTTCGAGGTCAGGCTCTCGATGTCATTGACTGCGGCGATGACGACCGGGTCGCGGGAGCTTTGCGCATAGAGCGCGGCGATCTTGCCGGCCAGGCTGAGCAGTTCGGCGCAATAATCCAGGTAACGCGAGAGTTCGAAGTCGGACATCTCCCGGGTCGGGGAGGAGGCAGTTCGAGGGCCGAGCTTGAGAACCGCGGTCGGGTCCTTGGTCAGCTGGTGCATGTCGATGATGTGTGCAATCGAACGCAGTTCGTGCAGGTCATCCAGAGCCAGGCTGCGTTTAAGTCGTTCCTCGATGCGCGAGAGCGTGAAGATCGCAACGGCGGCCAGGATGACAATGTTCAGTCCTGCTTCCACGCCTTCGAATATGTTGAAGATGTCAAATCCGGCGCCATCGACACCAATGGCCGAGAACAGCCAGTATCCCATATAGGCCAGCGCTATCACGGCGCCGATAATGGCAGCCGCCGTCCCCATGCGCAGGAAAATATAGGGGCGGGCCAGACGTTCGGACCGGCGGCGATCACGTTTTCCGAGCTCGATGACCTCGGTGACAACATTGTTCAGGCTGGCATCAGGAAAACGCTCGCGAACCCGGTCCGCGAGGTGTTCCAGCGTCTCAATAATATGAGCTGAATTCAGCGACTTGAATGGCACGCTATCCCCCTGTCTTGAGGAGAATGCCTCGCGTGCGCGGCGATGTCACCCCGTTAAGTCGCGGTCGTTGCCACGGCGGCGCTCGAGCTGGCGGCCGTGATGGCAGCCACCATGGCAGCCTGGGCTGCCAGTATCGCGGCGAGGTCGGCAGCGGCGCCGACTGGACTGGCATCGCCCATCTGCATCTGGGCCAGTCGCATGGCTATTTTCGGTGCGGCTGTACTGGAGACACGCGGGCGCATCTCCTTCAGGGTCTCGAAGCTGCGGACCAGCGCGTCGGCCATGCTGGCGCCGTCGCCCTGGGCGGCGAGCACAGCTAGACCGGTCTTGCCGACACCATGGCGCAGGGAGGAGCGTCCGCGGACAGCGAGGTTGAGGCTGGTCCACGCTGCCGCGATGTCCCCGTAATCGGTATCGAGCAGGGCGACTTCGTAAGACGCTGCATCGGCATGCGACTTGGGAATTCCGGCAGACCGCAGCGCTTCGCGTGTGCGATCCAGGCGATTGGCACAGTCCTCGGGTGTTTCGCCCAGAGCAGTGAAGGCTGCGGCCAGAACTTCCTCCCGCATCGGTTCGCGTCGCCACCAGGGGGCGGCTATGGCATCCAGATTGTCGTAAAAATGGTCTGCCTGATGGGCGTGCCCGCCTGCGGCGACCAGGGCCAGTGCTGCACAGGAGCCCCCTTGTGAGAGCTGGCGGCTGCCGCGGGCCTTGCGGCGCTCCTTGAGCGCACTGCGAACTTCGAAGAAATGTCTTGCAGTGCGTCCGGCGGTTACCGTCGCGGCGGCGTACACCAGGCGCATGGGCTTGCCCGGAGACTTCCAGGCGCCCAGGCCTTCATTGAACTGGTTGCGCGTCTCGAAAACGCGTTCAATCAGGCTTTCGACATCCTGTTTGGCGTTCAGCGACGACAGGGCGGCGAAGCGGGCATACATGCGCTCACTTCTCGGCGCCCGGGCCAGATAGGCCTCGTCCAGCGACCTGAAGCGCTCAATAACCGCATGTTCCATAATTCACCCTCGCACTGTCCCGAAGCCTTCATAATGCGACAAGCCAGTGTTCAGCGGCAGTGGGACCGTCCGGCGCACTGTCCCCTGCTGATGTGTCGCCTGTAGACAGCCTGCCTGGATTTTGCGGTGTGGACAGTGGGCAGGTACAGGATTGCCGCAGCGGGGTTTCGCGATCAGGATAAGGCATGGCCTCGGCTCAGCTTCCTCCTCCCATTCTGGATTGGTTTACCCGACGCGGCTGGACGCCGCGCGCGCACCAGACGGATATGCTGGAGACCGCGCGAGCGGGCGAACATGCCCTGCTGATTGCCCCCACAGGTGGCGGAAAGACGCTCGGCGGCTTTCTGCCGAGCCTTGTCGACCTGTACGAAACCCTGGGTCAGGACGCGGCCAATCCGCGTCGCAAACATGCCCTGCACACGCTTTATATATCGCCACTCAAGGCACTGTCGGTTGATGTCGCCCGCAATCTCGTGGAACCGGTTGATGAGATGGGGCTGGGCCTGCGTATCGAAACCCGAACCGGTGATACTTCTGCGTCAAAACGTCAGCGACAGCGCGCCCATCCGCCGGACATCCTGTTGACCACTCCAGAACAGCTCGCGCTGTTTTGCGCGACGGCGAATGCGCGCTCATTCCTGGGTGACCTCAAGCGCATCATCATCGACGAAATCCATGCCCTGGCCCCCCAGAAACGGGGTGATCTGTTGAGTCTGGGCATGGCAGCGCTTTCGCAATGGGCGCCTGAAGCGCAGCGTGTCGGCCTGTCGGCAACGGTCGCCGACGAGCAGGGGCTGGCGCGTTGGCTGGTGCCTCAGGTTCAGGCCGACATGCCCAGCTTTGCCAGAATTGTCCGTGGCGATCCCGGCGCTCGGCCAAGCGTGGAAATTCTTGACCCTGAAGCGCGAATTCCCTGGGCCGGACACTCCGGCCGCCATGCCCTGGGTGACGTCTATGACCGCATTCGCGCGGCGCGAATGACGCTGGTTTTTGTGAATACGCGATCCCAGGCTGAAGCGACATTCCAGGATCTCTGGCACATGAATGCCGACAATCTGCCCATCGCGCTGCATCACGGGTCGCTGGCTCCGGAACAAAGGCGCAAGGTCGAAGCAGCCATGGCGCGGGGCGCGCTGAAGGCGGTGGTGTGCACATCCACGCTTGATCTCGGCATTGACTGGGGAGATGTGGATCTGGTGATCCAGATGGGTGCGCCAAAAGGGTCTTCCCGCCTGATCCAGCGCCTCGGACGGGCTAATCACCGACTGGATGATCCCTCCCGTGCACTGCTGGCGCCGACCAATCGGTTTGAGCATCTGGAGTGTGAGGCGGCGCGGGATGCGGTGGCGGCCAACGCGCTGGACGGGGAGCCGCTGGGGGCGGGCGCACTTGATGTGCTTGCCCAGCATGTCATGGGCCGGGCCTGCGGGGAAGCGATCGCCCGGACGACGCTTTATGACGAGGTCCGGCGCGCGGCACCTTATGCGGAGCTGGATCGTGATACGTTTGACAAGATCTTCGAATTTTCCGCCACGGGCGGTTATGCGCTGCAAACCTATGATCGTTTCCGTCGGATGGTGAAAGGCAAGGACGGGTTGTGGCGTGCGCGCACGCCTCAGATCGCTCAGCGTCACCGCATGAATGTCGGCACAATTGTCGAGGCACCCATGCTCGAGGTGGTGGTGTCTTCTCGCGGACGTGGCGGGCGCAGGCTGGGCCAGATCGAGGAATGGTTCATCGAGCAACTTGTTCCCGGTGATACTTTCCTCTTCGCGGGTCAGGTCCTGAAATTCGAGGGTATCGAGGAGATGGCCGCGCGTGTGACCCGGAGTTCGGATCCGGAACCGAAGATCCCGTCCTACCAGGGCGGTAAATTCCCGCTCTCGACTTACTTGGCCGAGCGCGTAAGGGATATGGTCCAGGACCCCTCGCGCTGGTCAAAACTGCCGGGGCAGGTTCAGCAGTGGCTGCAGATCCAGCAGGAGAAATCCGAGCTTCCCCGCGCCGATGGATTGCTGGTCGAGACCTTCCCGCGCAACGCCAAATACTATCTGGTCTGTTATCCGTTCGAGGGACGGCTGGCGCACCAGACCCTCGGCATGCTGCTGACCCGCAGATTGGAGCGCATGTGCATGCGACCCTTGGGTTTTGTTGCCAACGAGTACGCGCTTTCGGTCTGGGGGCTGCGAGACATGTCCGAGCTGGACCTGGATTCCCTGTTTTCACAGGACATGATGGGCGACGACCTGGATGCCTGGCTCGCGGAGAGTGACCTGATGAAACGAACTTTTCGCAATTGCGCCGTCATCGCAGGATTGATCGAGCGCCGGTTTCCCGGTCAGGAGAAAACGGGGCGCCAGGTCACGTTTTCGACGGACCTAATCTACAACGTTCTGCGCGAACACGAGCCAGATCATGTCTTGATGAAGGCGGCGTGGAATGATGCTGCGTCCGGATTGCTGGATATTCGCCGCCTGGGCAAGGCGCTGGAACGTGTTCAGGGTCAGATCCGGCATGTCGGACTGGACCGAATCTCGCCGCTCGCGGTACCGGTGATGCTGGAAATCGGCAAGGAGCCGGTTCAAGGCGAAGCGCAGGAGAGTATTCTCGAGGATGCTTCGGAAGACCTTATAGCCGAGGCCATGGCACGATGATCAGACAGCTGCAAGAAACGGCCAACCAGCTCTCCTTCGATCTCGCCGGGCATCGCCTGTTCGCGCACCCGTGTGGCGCACTTTATGTGCCGGATTTTAAGACTTTGATTGTTTCGGACCTGCATTTCGAAAAGGGGTCGGCCTATGCCCGCTCGGGTCAGATGCTGCCACCCTATGACACGCGAGAGACCCTGCGTCGTCTGTCAGAGGTCATTGGACAGACCGATCCCGCCTGTGTCATCGCACTTGGCGATAGTTTCCATGATCTGGATGCCGCGGGCCGAATGTCGACGCCGGACCGTGAGCATCTGAAATCCCTGGTGAGCGGCCGTAAACGCTGGATCTGGATTGAGGGCAATCACGATCCGGAACCGCCAGAGGATCTTGGTGGGGACATCCAGCACGAGCTGAGACTGGGCGAGCTGGTCCTGCGTCACGAACCGGCGGCGGGAGACGCGCGCGGGGAGATCTGCGGACACCTTCACCCGTGTGCGAAAGTGCGCGGACAGGGGCGTGCTGTGCGGCGTTTTGCTTTCGCGACCGATGGACAGCGCCTGATCATGCCGGCGTTCGGCGCCTATACGGGCGGGCTGAATGTGTGTGACGAGGCGATCACGACAGTCTTTGGTGGAGTTCCCAGCGCCCTGGTTCTGGGCCGTGATCGCGTCTACGCGATTTCGCCGCGACAGCTTGCCCCGGACCGCTACCGTGCCAGGGCCAGATAGGCCACACTGATGGCGAGGTGGGCGAGAACCACACCGATGGTCAATACCGTCCTCAGGCGCCCATACCAGACCGGCAGGTCGCGACGCTCCACCGCTTGCCGGTCCCAAAACCACAGCGCGGAGAAACACATGCTCATCAATGTCCAGGCCGCCACGGGTTGACCGGCCCAGTGGATCAGCACTGCGCCCAGAGCCAGAAGGCTGGGCGCGATGGCCGCGAAGAGGTTCAACCCTCCCGGGTTTGCATGCGCTGTGATCAATTCTCCCCAACGCACGCCGCCAAGGAATGTGGCGATCAGCCCCGAGTAGATCGTGAACAGCCACATCTCTGTCGCCGGGCTTCGGCCCTGGTTCACCGAGGTCAACAACACAAGCACTGCCGCCCAGAACGGGATTAATCCGGCGAGGCCGAGCAACAGCGCAGATTTGGGTAGGGGAGTGAAGTCACGAGCCATGACCGGGACTTAGTCCTGTTGCGGGAAATGGCAATCAACGACGGCCAAACATGGCGGCCGCGGCGTAACCTGCCAGAATTGCCAGCGCGACACAGAACAGGCCGTAAATCATTGGCGCGCCGTGGGCAAATTCGTAGACGACCCGCTCGATTCCGGCTTTCTCGACCCGCATGCTGGTCGAACGGCTGGCGATCGGCCGACCCTCGCGGAACAGGTAGACCTCGGCGGTGTAATTGCCAACAGGCGTGCGGGGCGGCAGGGTCAGGGTCGCGCGAAAAAGACCGCCATCAAGTACTTCCACGCCTCTTGGTGCTGCGGAATAGAGATCTTCTCGCGCTCCGGACCGTTCAACGGCCGCAAAATACGCAGACAGGTCCATGCTGGTGGTTCCGCTGTCTGGCGTCTCCGGTTCGATCGTCTCGACAGTTTCAAGACGGTCCGCATAGGCCTGGACCAGCAATTGCGGCAGGCCGATGTCATTCCGGATCAAGGCTTCAGCGGTAGCGATCTCTTCCAGAGCACGGGTGCTGGCAACGGAGTAATAGGCCGGTACGCTGTCAAACTCTTGCGCCTGCGCGTTGACCCAGATCCCGAAGGAGCGCTGCTTCTGCATGACACGCAGATCCTGGTCAGGGCCGCGAAGCACGACGACGATCTCGTCCTGAATGGTGAGGCCACGCGTGGCGCCGTACAGGATCAGTTCCGTACCGGCGAAATCCTCGCGGATCTCGACGGTCTCATGCGTCAGCGCAGCCATGATCTGTGGCGCTTCCTGGGGCACGGCCTGTTGCAGGCTGGCAGCGAGGGCGAGTTCAAGCAGCATCAGTGGCTGATCTCCCCGCCGCGCGGTAACACGACAAACATGTCGGCAGGTGTGACCACCAGGTCCCAGCCGAGCTTGAGGCAGACCGCGAGCACCATGAAGGCCAGCAGGGCGCGTAATTCCTCACCCTTCACATGTCGACCGGCGCGGGCGCCGAACTGCGCACCGATGACGCCGCCAACCGTGAGCAGCATGGCGAGCACGACGTCGACCGTCTGGTTCTGGGTCGCCTGCAGGAAGGTCGTCAACCCGGTGACAAACAGGATCTGGAACAAGGAGGTTCCCACCACGACATTGGTCGGCATGCGCAGGATATAGATCATGGCCGGGACCATCACGAAGCCGCCGCCCACGCCCATGATCGCTGCCAGGGTGCCGACAAAGAAGCCGATGGCGATCGGCGGTATGACCGAAATGTAGAGACCGGAACGCGGGAAACGCATCTTGAAGGGCAGCGTGTCGATCCAGGTGCGTTTGCGGGGTCCGCCGCGTCCGCCTTCGCGGCGCTCTTCCGGTTGGCGGCGACGTATGATGGCGCGCACGCTCTCGATCAGCATCAAGCCTCCGACAATGCCCAGAAAGCTCACATAGCTAAGGGAAATAATCAGGTCGATCTGGCCCAGCCCTCGCAGAAAAGAGAACAGCTGGACGCCGAAAATGGATCCCGCAGAACCGCCAATCAGCAGCAGACCGCCCATTTTTGGATCGAGCGTTCGCCGTCGCCAGTGCGCGAGTGCGCCCGACGCCGAGGAGGCAACGATCTGATTGGCCTCGGTGGACACCGCAACGGCTGGCGGGATGCCGATGAACATCAGCATGGGCGTCATCAGGAAACCGCCGCCCACTCCGAACATGCCGGACAGGAAACCGACGCCGGCGCCCAGTCCGAGCAAGAGGAAGATGTTTACGGAGATCTCGGCGATTGGCAGATAGATCTGCACCGCAGCCTCTAGTTCGCTACAGCGCGGGACAGGCGTTCCAGCAGAACGGTGTCCACGTGCCCGGTACGCGGCAGACCCTGGTCCGCCTCAAAGGCCATAATGGCCTCACGCGTGCGATCTCCCATCGCGCCGTCAATCGGACCCGGACGGTAGCCCAGTACCGACAGGAACCCCTGGGCGCGTTCGACATCTGCAGCACTGGCAGAGGGAATGCGGTCCCAGGCCGGGCCCTGGTACAGCCCGTTTGCCTGGGCATCTATGGGCCGGGGCTGGAAGCTCTGCGCAACCTGTCGAGCCTGTGACAGGGCTTCCGGCTCAAGCATTTCCTCCAGCGCGAGAGCGCGCTCACCTGCAGTCGGGTCGCTGTCATTGGCGGAGATCATGTACCAAGCATAGGCATCTGCGAGGCTCATGGGAACTCCCTGCCCGCTCTCGAACAGAAGCGCGAGGTTGAACTGGGAATCGCCAAGGCCGAGCAGGGCGGCTTCCTGGAACCAGCGTGCCGCGGTCTCGAAGTCACGTGGAGCCCCCGAGCCGTAGTAATACATGACGGCCAGATTGTGCATCGCGCGGCGATGGCCGGCATTGGCGGCCCGCTCTGTCCAGCGGCGAGCTGCTTCCAGATCCAGTTCGACGCCTTCACCCGTCTCGAGCAGTTTGGCGAAGCGATACTGGGCCGCGGGCACGCCCTGTTCGGCCGCGCGGCGCAGCAGGATTGTGGCGGAGGCCAGGTCGCCGGCTTCAAGCTGGCGCATGCCCAATTGGTAGCGCGCGACCGGATTTCCGTCTGCAGCGGCACTTTCCAGGGTCGTACCGGAGGCAATGCTTGCGGCGCCAGTCGGTGCCGAATCGCGTGTTGACCGTTCAACGGACGTGGATGCGGTGTCGGTCTCAATCGGCTCGGGCGACGGCGTTATGGTGGCGGTGGCGTCTGCGACTTGATCGCGTGGGGGTGTTGCCGGGGCCTGCGAGGATGCCGTGGTGTCCGCGGTGGTCGGTTCCGGCGTTTCGTCGGCGGCGTTCGCCTCTTGCGTCGGCGCGGTCAGACCCGCTTCGACCTGAGCGATGAAAGCGTCGTCGGAGCGGGCATCGGCGATGGTAGAACCGTCCTCGCCCTGCAACGCGCCCCAGATCAGGATGGCTCCGGCACCACCCAGCGCCACCAAGGCCATCAATGGGATGGCGACGAGCGTCGCACGGCTGAATTTGAGTGGGCGGTTCTCGCGTTCATAGGGCGTGTAGGCCGTTGTGCGCGTGGTTTCTCGCGCGGCAGCCAGGAAATCGGCATCAGCCGTCGCTCCGGCCTTGGCCGCCGGACGAGGCTGGGCAGGTGTTTGGGGCGCGGTCCTGGATTGCGGGGCCGGAGTGCTGGTTGCGGCTTGCTGGTGCGCACGCTCTTCGGCCAGGCGACGTCGTTTCTGGCGTCGGGTCTCCCCGTGCGGGACCTGGCCCGAAGCGGGAGCAGCTTGTGCGGGTGCGGTTTGTGCGGCTGCAGCGGGTAGCGGCTCGCGCAGGACCGGCGCATTGGGCACGAAAGGCTCGTTCGTCAGGAAGGGATCGGCCTTGCCGCTATCAAAGGAACTGACGGGTATTTCGGCCTGTGGCGGCGGACCGAGCGGGGCGTCGAAGTCGAATGGATCATCACCAGATGTTTCCACGACGGGTTTCGCACGCTCGGACTGTTCAGCGTCGGCGTTTTCCCCGGGGGTTTCAGTTTCTGATGCCGTGTCGCGATTTTCGATCGCCTCGAGGCGGTCGGCGAGGGCGGTCATGGCGCGCTGGACCGGGGTCAGCGTTTCTTCTGTTTCGTCGCGCACGGCGGCCAGCTTGTCCTGGACCCCCTGCAGCGCGTCCTCGATACGCGACGCAGTCCGTTCCTCGGACTGGCGCAGCCGGTCTTCCAGCTCCGCTTCACGGTCCGGGCGGTTCTGTTCGATGCGTTCGATGGCATCGGCCATCCGGTCGGTGACCTGTTCGACAGCCTTGGTCGAGCGCTCCTCGGAGCGCTGGATGCGATCGGCCAGGGAGCGGCCCAGACGCGTGACCTCTTCGGCCATGCGACGCATCGATTCCTTGTTCTCCTGGCGAACCTCGTCGATGCGATGGTTGAGTGTTTCTTCCGAGCGACGGTCTTGGCGGGCTTCTTCGGCACGCCGCTCGCTTTCGGTCAGGCGCTGATCGATCGCCTGTGCCAGTCGACTGATATCGTCGCCCAGACGGGCCATGCTATCGGCCTGGCGGCGGTCACTATCCTCGACGCGGCTACCGGCCGAGCCAACCTGGTCACGCAGGTCGGTCACAATGCGCGATACGTCATCCTGGAGACGTTCGAAGCGGCGCTCCAGCTCGACATTGTCATTGGTGTTGCGTGTTTCCAGGGCGCGGAGGCGTTCATCCAGGCGCGCGAACGACGTCTCCAGCGTACGGGCCGTGTCATGTGTGCGGCGTTCGGAGTTCTCAACCCGCTCCGTGAATTCCTTGAGATTGTCGGCCCGCGATTCCAGCTTGTCGACACGCTTGTTGGTGTCCTCGATCAGTTCGCGGGCTGCGATGCCGCCGGTCTGTTCATGTTCGTGCAGGCGGGCTGACACGTCATTTTCGTGTTCATAAAGCCGGCGTGCGAGTTTCATCACCGTGGCATGGATGGCTTTGGTATCGGCGCCACTCGTCTGGGACACACTCGTTTCCAGCTTGCGCAGACGATCGGCAATTTCGCCCTGGCTGCGATTGACGCTGTCGATGCTCTTGTCAGTTTCATCCAGCTTGGCGCCCTGACGCTGCGCGACCTTGGCGACATTGGTGGCCAGCTGGGTGATGGCCTTGTCGAGTTCGGAGAGCGTGGAGCTGGACGCCTGTTCTGTCTTTTCGATCCGGTCGGACAGGCGATTGATCATCGCGCGAAGCAGGCGGTCATCATCATTGGCGACATCGCCATCAAAGCCCGGAAAGGCTTCCAGCGCGTCATCCCACTGAGCGGCTGCAGGGTCATTATCGTCGAGAATGACGCGGTTCAGCCACTCCCCCAGAGTCATGCCCTGCTTGCGCGCAGCAGTCTTCGCCCGCGCCCTTGCACGCGGGTCGATTCCTTTCACGCTCCAAGGACCCCCAGATGACATCCGAATCGCTTTCTACTCGCCCAGGCCAACGCTATCTGCCGGTTAATATTGTGTAAACCAAGCGCGGTGGCACTAGATCTAGTGTTTCCACACGAAAATCAGGGAATCGCGAGCGCTTCCCAAATTCCTGAGTCTAGACAGGGAGATGACTCGGTTAATGCGCCGTAAAATATGTGGATAAGTCGGTGCTATCGAGCGGCTGCAAAGAAGCGCGGCGAGATGTTGCGCAGCCGATCCTCCAGCGCCGCGGCCTCGCGTTGCGGTGTGCGCGCGGTGAGGGAGGGCAGGGCGCGGGCGATATCGAACAAGACCCAGCCGGTCTCGATATCATTCTGGCTGACGGCGTAACGTCCAGCGTGCCAGTAAAGAAGCGGGGCTGCAGGATCAATACGCGCCGCCCTGGCGAAATAATCCAGCGGCGCAATGTCGCCGCCCTGCACGCGCGTCGCGGCCTGGGCGGACATCAGATTGGCGGCTGCGCCTGCAAAGTCGTCACGATGTGTGTGAGCCGCCAGGGCCTCAATCAGACCCGCCGGTTCGCTCGATCGACTGGCCACAGCGCTGGCCACAGCCTGGAAGTCCTGATTGCCGAGCCCCGCGATGATAACGCGGGTCATGGCCGCGCACAGCTCACTGGTCGTGTTGGGCTGGCACTCCCCTTCATGCTGGGTGCCTTGCATCAAGGTCAGATAGGCGCCCGAAAGGTCGCCGGCCTGCATGAGCGATTGCGACGCATAGATGAAGTTCTCGGTGGTTGGCATGGCTTCGGGCCGGCGTGTGGCGGCGAGGCCTTTGTGAATGATCGTGCCCAGTGCCTGATTGGCGGGGCTGTATCCGTCCGCATCGGATTCCACACGGGCATTGGGCCAGGGGAATGCGCCTTCACCAGCCTCGCTGCTCATTAGAGTCCAGGTTTCGCGCCGGCCATCCGGGCTGGATGGGCTGAAGACCAGGAAGGAAAAACTGTCGGGCAATTGCCCAAGTGCACCGGCTGAGGTCACGGCGTCGGGGTGGATGGGCAGGGTGTGCCGCATCCAGCGCGTGAGCGGGTCATACAGTGCGTTGTCACCGCGAACGCCAGGCTGCACGCTGAAGACAGCACTGCCATCGGGCGTGCGGCGGATCTCGATCATGCCCGTTTCGGTCTCACTGCGAACAAGGTCGACGGGATTGGCCCGTATGCCGGTGGCGGCCTCAATCCAGAAGCGTTCGAAACTGACGCCACCCGGCCCGGCGATTTCCTCAAGTTCACCGCCTCGGGTGAAGCGGGTGAACACATCCGTCTGGCGATGGGCGCTGGCCGCCATTGCCGTGTTGGCGACGTGTTCGTCGCTGATGGTCAAAATACGTCCGGTCGAAAAGTCGTAGACCGTCTCACCGTCCAGAACATAGCCTTCGCCAAACACCAGCTCGCGCGTCAGCGTGTCGGTGGGCTCCCCGGTCAGGGTCTGGCGTTCAACCTGCCAGCGGGTCTGCGTAATGGTGTCGGCCATTTCCCCGCGGAGCGTGAGATAGGCGTCCCGGCCCAGATGAGCCCCGGCCACGCTTGCTGCATCGGTCGGTGTCTCCTCGATCGTCGTCTGCGCCTGCTGTTGCGGCGCGAGAATGGAGAAGGGATCGGCCGGGTCCTGATGCGCAAAGGCGCTGGAAGAGCTGCCAATCAGAAGGCCGGAGAGAACGAGAAAACGCGAGAAACTGTGCATGGCCGGATATTGCCGCGACAAGCGCGGCGAGAAAAGGGCGAGTCCTGCGGAAAGGTAAATTCGAACAGACGTCATAAATTTGACGTTGACGTTCGCGTAATCATATGAACATTGTTCATTCATGGTCAAACCTGTCCCGCCTGATACCGAATTCACGATCCGCGAACTCTCGAAGGAGTTCGACGTTACCCCGCGTACGCTACGTTTTTATGAGCAGAAGGGCATGATCACGCCCCTGCGCCGGGGCGCGTCCCGCGTCTATTCCGCGATTGATCGTGCGCGCGTCGAGCTGATCCTGCGCGGCAAGCGTGTTGGTTTTGCGCTGGATGAGATCAAGGAAATGCTGGATCTGCGCTTCATCGACAGCCGAGACCCGCAAGTCCTGGAGGCGGCCATTGCGCGTTTCGAGAGCCGTATCGATGTGCTCGAGCAGCAGCGTGAGGATGTCGAGCGTGCGCTGGAAGAAATGCATGCCGGCCTCGACTGGCTGAATGCGCGTCGGCACGAAAACGAACCATCCGAAGAAATAAAGCGACGCGCCCGGGCCTTCGAAGCCCTCGCCTCCGCCCGCCTGGAAGACTGGACGGGCATGCCCCCGAGTTCCTCTTAGAGTTTCACCTGTTTTCGGGGCGCAGACCCCGCACTGACTGATTGTTGGAGATAAATCATGGCTGCTTATCGTGCGCCCGTTCGTGATCAGATGTTCGTCCTTAAAGATGTGCTTGATGTGGGCCAGTACGGCCACCTGCCCGGTTTTGCCGACGCAGATATTGAGACCATGGGCGCGATCCTTGAAGAGGGCGGGAAGTTCTGTGAGGGCGTTCTTGCACCCATCTCCAAGGTCGGTGATGTGGAAGGCTGTACGCGTGACGAGGACGGCAACGTCAAGACGCCGACCGGTTGGAAAGAGGCTTTCCAGCAAATGGCGGAGGCGGGCTGGACGGCGCTTTCCTCTGATCCGGAATATGGTGGCCAGGGTCTGCCTCATGTTCTCAATCTCGCGGTCAATGAGATGGTCTCCTCCTCCAACATGGCCTTTGGCATGTATCCGGGGCTGACCCTGGGCGCTGCCGCAGCCCTGTACACAGGTGGTACCGACGAGCAGAAGGCGCTCTACCTGCCCAAGATGATCTCCTGTCAGTGGGGGGGCACGATGAACCTGACCGAGCCGCATTGCGGCACGGATCTGGGCATGCTGCGCACCAAGGCGGCTCCACAGGCTGACGGCTCTTACAAGATCAGCGGCCAGAAGATCTGGATTTCCTCCGGCGAGCACGACATGGCCGAGAACATCGTCCATCTCGTCCTGGCCCGTATCGAAGGCGCCCCGGAAGGCGTGAAGGGGATTTCCCTCTTCGTCGTGCCGAAATTCATTCCGGATGCCGACGGCAATCCGGGCGAGCGCAACAATGCCAAGTGTGGCGGCCTGGAACACAAGATGGGTATCCACGGCAACGCCACCTGCGTCATGGACTATGACGAGGCGACCGGCTGGCTCGTGGGCGAGGAGAACAAGGGGCTCAAGATCATGTTTATCATGATGAATGAGGCGCGGCTGGGCGTGGGCCTGCAGGGTTATGCCCTGGCCGAGGCCGCCTATCAGCAATCCCTCGACTTCGCCAAGGACCGTATCCAGGGCCGCTCCCTGACTGGACCGAAAAACCCGAACGGCCCCGCCGACCCGATCATCGTGCACCCGGATGTGCGTCGCATGCTGATGGACCAGAAATCCTTTGTTGAAGCCGCGCGCTGTTTCGCGTTCTGGACTGCCCTGCACGGTGATCTGGAAGGCAAGTCCGACGACCCGGCCATGCGTGAGAAGGGGGGCGACTACATGGCGTTGCTGACCCCGATCGTGAAATCCTACCTGACCGGCAAGGGCTATGACATGGTCTCCAACGGTCTGCAGATCCATGGCGGATCCGGCTTTACCGAGGAGTGGGGCGCGTCGCAGCTGCTGCGCGATGCCCGCATCACCCTGATCTATGAAGGCACCAATGGCGTCCAGGCGCTTGACCTGGTGGGCCGCAAGCTGGCGATGAACGGCATGCGTCCGATCACGACCTTCATGGGCGAGCTGGAAGCCTTCATCGCCGAGGGCGGTGACGAAACGACCCAACCCTTTATCGACGCGCTGGCGGAATGCCGCGACAATCTCAAACAGGGCACTGACTGGTTGATGAATAACGCGCTGGAGAATTTCGACCATGCCGGCGCGGGCAGCCATGACTATCTCAATCTCTTCGGCCTGACCTGCCTGACTTATATGTGGGCGAAGATGGCCAAGGTTTCCGCGGAAAAACTCGCCGCCGGGGACAGTGATCCTATTTACGCCAACAAGCTGGCAACCGGTCGCTATTTCATCGAGCGCTGGACGCCGGAAGCGGCCATGCATCTGGCCAAGGTTGAGGCCGGTGCTGACAGCATGATGGCACTCGACGCAGAGGCGTTTTAACGCCAACCCGTCTCGCCGGAGACCGTCCCGCAAAATGAGGATGGTCCCGGCTGCGAACGGTTGATCGGGCCCGAAAGGGTCACAAGGGGAGGATTATCAGGTGTTTCAGGACCCGCTTAACGTACCAAGACCGGACTTTCTCGAGCGCGAGGATGTGCGCATGTTCGAGGACACGGTGCGCGCCTTCATGGCCAAGGAATGTGTTCCCAATGCTGAAGCATGGGAAGAGCAGGGCATGGTTGATCGCGAGATCTGGACCAAGGCCGGTGAAGCCGGGCTGCTCTGCCCATCCGTGCCCGAGGAATATGGCGGCGCCGGTGGCGATTGGGGCCATGAATACGTCTTTCACACCGCAGGTGCCGAAGTGGGCGCGAGCGGTTGGGGCGTTGGCCTGCACAATACGATCATCGCGCCTTACATCACCGAATTCGGTTCGCACGAGCAGAAGACGTCGATCCTGCCACGCATGATTTCCGGCGAGCTCATCGGTGCCATCGCCATGTCAGAGCCGGGTACGGGTTCGGACCTGCAGAGCGTCAAGACCACGGCGGTCAAGGATGGCAATGGCTATCGCATCAACGGCCAGAAGACCTTCATCACCAATGGCGGCTCCGCCAATTTCATCATCGTGGTCTGCAAGACCGACCCGGCCAAGGGGTTTGACGGCGTCTCGCTGATGCTGGTTGAGACCGAGAAGGTCGAGGGCTTCAAGCGTGGTCGCCTCCTGGAGAAGGTCGGCATGAAGGCCCAGGACACGGCCGAGCTCTTCTTTGAAGATGTCTGGGTGCCGGCCGATGCGCTGCTCGGTCCGGAAGAGGGCCAGGGCTTTATCCAGCTGATGAAGAAACTGCCCCAGGAACGCCTGCAGATTGCCGTCCAGGGTGTCGGCGCCATGAAGCGCGCCCTGCACGAGACCATCACCTACACCAAGGAACGCCAGGCTTTTGGCCGCCCGATCCTGCATTTCCAGAACAGCCAGTTCAAACTCGCCGAGTGCAAGACCAAGGCGACGCTGGCCGAAGTGTTCGTGCACCATTGTTCAGAACGGCTGATGAAGGGCGAGCTCGATGCAGCCACGGCCTCGATGGCGAAATACTGGGTATCCGACGCTCAAAACGAAGTGATCGACGAATGCGTGCAGCTGCACGGTGGTTATGGCTATATGAAGGAATACCCCATCGCCAAGATGTGGACCGACAGCCGTGTCCAGCGGATCTATGGCGGCACCAACGAGATCATGAAACTCCTGATCGGAAGGACGCTTTAGACCATGTACACCCCCACGCACTTCAAGATGGAGAATGAGACCGGGATGCGGGCGCTGATGCGCTCGTATGATTTTGCCATTCTCCTGGTGCCGGGGGAGCCGGATCTGGCGGCCACGCATATCCCGCTGAAACTGGCCGATGAGCGCCAGGCCCTGGTCGGGCATGTCGCCCGCGCCAACCCGGTTACGAAGGCCATCCAGGACGGCAAGCAGGCGATCGCGATCTTCTCCGGACCGCACGCCTATGTCTCGCCGACCTGGTATTCCGATCCCAATGACAATGTTCCCACCTGGAACTACATCGCCGTGCACGCCCACGGAAAATTGGTCGCCCTGGAAGGCGAGGACGCCGAACGGGCGCTTTCCTCCCAGATCGCCGATTTCGAGGAGCAGTGGCGGATCACTAATCTGGAAGAAAGAAAACGCGCCATGCTCGAGGCCGCGATCCAGCCCTTTGAGCTGGAAATTGAACGCCTCGAAGGCAAGGCCAAACTCTCACAGAACAAACCCGTGGCAGAACGTCTTCGTCTCGCCGAAGCGCTCAATGAACGCGGGGAAAGCGCCATCGCCTACCACATGGTGGAAGGAGATGGGTGATGGCTCTGCCCAGCCCGGGCAGGAACTGATTTGTGTCGATAAAGAACAAACCCGCGAAGCGGAAAGGACTGAAAATGACTGAAGCCTATATCTACGATGCCACGCGCACGCCGCGCGGCAAGAAGAAGGGCGGAGCGCTGAACGAGATCACGGCGCTTCAGCTTGCGACCCAGCAGCTCGAGGCGATCCGCGATCGCAATAATCTCGACACGGCGCTGGTCGACGACGTCATCATGGGTGTCGTCTCCCCGGTCGGCGAACAGGGTGCCAATATCGCCCGCTCTGCCGTCATGAACGCGAAATACGCCGAGACGACCGCGGGCTTCCAGCTCAACCGTTTCTGTGCCTCCGGCCTGGAAGCGGTCAATGTTGCAGCCGCCAAGGTCATGTCCGGCGAGGCTGACTTCGCCATTGGTGGCGGTGTCGAGGCCATGTCGCGCGTCCCGATGGGGTCCGACGGTGGTGCGATGATGTCCGATCCGGAGATCGGCTTTGACCACTATATCGTTCCGCAGGGTGTTTCTGCCGACCTGATCGCGACCAAGCACGGTTTCTCTCGTGATGATGTCGATGCCTATGCCGTGGAAAGCCAGAAGCGTGCAGCGCGTGCCTGGGAAGAAGGTCGTTTCAAGAAGACGATTGTTCCGGTCAAGGACCAGCTGGGCCTGACCATTCTCGATCATGACGAGCACATGCGTCCGGGCACCGACATGCAGGGCCTCGGTTCGCTGAAGTCTGCCTTCAAGGACCTGTCCGACTTCGTTGGTTTCGAGCACGTTGCCACGCAGCGCTACCCGGAAGTTGAATATCTCAACTGGGTCCACACGGGCGGTAACTCGTCGGGTATCGTGGACGGATCCTCCATGGTTCTCGTCGGGTCCAAGGAAGCCGGAGAGCGTGCCGGCCTCAAGCCGCGTGCGCGCATAAAGGCGATGGCCTCTGTCGGTTCCGAGCCGACCATCATGCTGACGGGCCCGGTTCCGGTCACCGCCAAGGTGCTCAAGAAGGCCGGCATGGATGCCAGCGATGTGGATCTGTGGGAGCTTAACGAGGCGTTCGCGGCTGTCGTACTGCGCCTGATGCAGGCCTATGAGATCGACCACGACATCATGAATGTGAACGGTGGCGCGATCGCCATGGGTCACCCGCTGGGCGCAACCGGCGCGATGATCCTGGGCACGGTCCTGGACGAGCTGGAACGCTCTGACAAGGAAACCGCTCTTGCGACGCTCTGTGTCGGCGGCGGCATGGGCACGGCAACCATCATCGAGCGGGTGTAATCATGCATGATCCCAAGCTCGAGCAGGACAAAAAGGACTCGGCGTCGATTCTGACGCTGGGGTTGCCGCTTGGTTTTCCTGTCGGGATTGCGATCGGCGTCGCGCTGGGGGTGGCCCTGGAGAGCCTGTCAATTGGCATCGCCATCGGTGTCGCCATGGCCATGTCGCTCTCCGTCGCTTTCGGCGCTGGACGGCTTAACGAAATAAAGAAAAAGCAGGATGGCGAGACGCCGTCCGATGAGGAGAAATCCTGATGAAAAACTTCACACTTGAAATCGACGGCGACGGCATTGCCCTCGTCACATTCGACAGCCCCGGCAAGTCGATGAATGTTATCTCCGCGGACGTCATGGACGATTTCGTGGAACTGACCGAGAAGGTCAAAACCGACGACGCCATCAAGGGCGTGGTCCTGACCTCCGGCAAGTCGGCCTTCTGTGCCGGTGCGGACCTGTCCGAACTGGGCGGTGGATCGTCCGACATGGCCAAGCTGCCGGAAGACGAGATGAAGGCGAAACTGTTCGAACAGTGTTATCGCCTGAACAAGACGCTGCGCGAGCTGGAAACCTGCGGCAAGCCGATCGCAGCTGCGATCAACGGCCTGGCCCTGGGCGGTGGTTTCGAGATCACCATGGCCTGCCATTACCGCGTCATGCCGAACGACAATCCCAAGGCCAAGGTCGGCCTGCCGGAAGCCATGGTCGGTGTTCTGCCGGGCGGTGGCGGCACCCAGCGCCTGCCGCGCCTCGTCGGTGTCATGAATGCCGCGCCGATCCTCTTGCAGGGCAAGCAGCATGATGGTCCGTCCGCCCAGGCCCTGGGCATTGCCCACGCCACCGTGCCGATGGCCGAGCTGGTCTCCAAGGCGAAGGAACTCGTCAAGGAAGACCCGATGAATGCGACCCAGCCGTGGGATGGCGACAAGTTCAAATTCCCGGGCGGTGGTCCCTACCACCCCGCTGGTGCCCAGATTTTCGGTGCGGCGTCCCCGATGCTGCGCAAGAACACCTATGGCAACTATCCGGCCCAGCGTTACATCCTGTCTTGTGTGTATGAAGGCGCCCAGGTCTCCATCGACCAGGGTCTGCGCATCGAGAGCCGCTATTTCACCAAGCTGCTGCTGCGTCCGGAAAGCCGCAACATGATCCGCTCCATCTTCCTGTCCAAACAGGCGCTGGAGAAGGGTGGACGCCGTCCGGCCAGCCAGGAAAAGGCTGACGTCAAGAAAGTCGCCATCATCGGTGCCGGCTTCATGGGCGCTGGCATCGCCACGGTCACGGCCCAGGCCGGTATTGAGGTCGTGCTGATCGACGCCAACCAGGAAGGTGCCGACAAGGGCAAGAAACACGTCACCGATCACTTCGCCAAGGGTGTGAAGCGCGGCAAGCTTTCCCAGGAAAAGGCCGACAAGATGGGTGCCCTGGTCACGGCGACCACGGATTATTCCCTGATTTCCGACGTCGACCTGGTCATCGAGGCGGTGTTCGAGAACTCCGAACTGAAGGCCAAGATCACCCAGATGTCCGAAGAGGTCATCCCGGAAAACGCGGTCTTTGCCTCGAACACCTCCTCCATTCCGATCACGGATCTGGCCAAGGCGTCCAAGCGCGAGGACCAGTTCATCGGTATCCACTTCTTCTCGCCGGTCGAGAAGATGATGCTGGTCGAGATCATCATGGGCGACAATACGGGTGATTACGCCCTGTCGCGCGCGATCGACTATGTCACCAAGATCAAGAAGACGCCGATCGTTGTCTCCGACACGCGCGGCTTCTACGCCAACCGTTGTGTCATGCGCTTCATCGGTGAAGGCATGAACATGCTGGCCGAGGGCATCAGCCCGGTCCTGATCGAGAACGCAACCAAGATGGCCGGCATGCCGGTGGGTCCGCTCTCCCTGCAGGACGAAGTGGCACTGGATCTCGGTGTGAAGCTGATCAAACAGACCAAGGCGGATCTGGGCGAGAACTACAAGCCGTCCCCGACCGAGCCGATCCTGTTCAAGATGGTAGAGGAATACGAGCGTTTCGGACGCAAGAATTCCAAGGGCTTCTATGACTATCCGGCCGAAAAGGGTCAGCCCAAGCGCCTGTGGCCTGAGCTGGAACAATTCGCCCCGGGTGGCAAATACCTGGAAGACCAGCCGTCCACCGACGAGATCAAGGACCGTATCCTCTTCACCCAGGCCATCGAGGCGGCCCGTTGCATGGAAGAGGAAATTGTCATCGATCCGCGTGAGGCCGATGTCGGCTCCATCCTGGGCTGGGGCTTTGCGCCCTACACCGGCGGCGCCTTGTCCTACATCGACACCTATGGCGCGGCTGCTTTCGTCAAGCGTGCCGACGAGCTGAAGGCCGCCTATGGCGAACAGTTCGAGGTTCCGGCCCTGCTGCGTGAAATGGCCGAGAAGGGCGAGACCTTCTACGGACGTTTCGCTCCGGCTGAAGCTGTTGCGGCGGAGTAATCCGTTACAGACCCTGAAAAGAACCGGCCCGGAGCGATCCGGGCCGGTTTTTTGTGGCCGAAGTTACGCGTTCGCCTCTGGGGGGAGCCGGTTCATCCCCGTGACATATCGTTTTCGTTAGATGCAGATCTTGCGGCTTGGGCAAGAGCCACCATGTGTTGAAACAGCAAGCCTGGATGCGGGGGCATTATGCGTGAAACAAGATTGAAGCGGGCCTTGGTGGCCAGCCTGGTTCTGACCGTCAGTCTGGCCGGTTGCAGTGCGATGGGTGGCTCGTTCGGTCGCTGGCAGGATGTGCCCAGGACCGATATTCCCCAATCCTCTACCCTGTTTGATGCGCGTTTTGAAAGCGCCGGCCAGTCCGCCCTGGACGCGATTGCGGATCATCGCACCGAACATGGGTTTCCCGCGATCACAGCGGCTGTCGCCATCCGTGGCGAGCTAGTCTGGTCGGGCGCTGCCGGCTGGCGGGATCTGGAAAGCCGTTTGCCCGCCGACAATGAGACAGTCCTGAGAGTAGGTTCAACATCCAAGGCGATCACCGCCACTGTTCTGGCCCGCATGATCGATGCCGGTGAGATCACGCTGGAAACGCCCCTGGGCGAGATCGCGCAATGGCCCAACGCGGCCTGGAATGCACTGACACCTCGGCAATTGACATCGCATACCGCCGGTTTCGCAGAGTATGAGAATAATACCGACCGCGCGGGACAATACGTCACGCTGTGCGGTTGTCGCCACTACGAAAGCGTGCGCGAGAGCCTGGGCATATTCGACGATGCCAACATGCTGTACGCGCCGGGCACACAATTCGCCTATTCCAGCTTTGATGTGAACCTGATGGGCGCCGCGCTCGCCGAGGTGAACAGTACGAGTTTCCTTCAAGCCATCGAAGAGCACGTCCTGACGCCGCTGGACCTGTCCAGCACGGGCGGCGATGCGGATGGTGTTGTGCGGCCCACGCGCGCGACTTTTTACGAGATCGATGGTGAGCGGGCGCGTGAATGGCGTCCCTTTGATCTGTCACAGCGTTGGCCGGGCGGTGGCCTGGTCTCCACCTCCGAGGAGCTGGTCGTGATCGGAAGCGCCTGGATGAATGATGATTTCATCTCGCCGGAGACACGCGCCGCGATGTGGGAACCGCAGACCCTCGCGGATGGCACGGCAAACGCGCAGAGTTATGCGCATGGCTGGCGCTATAACGCAGATGTCCGGCATCCTGCTGATCCGGAGCGGACCACCGATATCGCCCACCATGGTGGTGTGACCAAGGGAGCGATGAGCTGGCTGATTGTCTATCCCGAGTACGACATGTCTGTTGCGGTCAATATCAACACACGGGCAGAGACCTTTCAGGTCTTCGCCGCTGTCGAAGACGAGATTGCGGCCGCGTTTTTGAACGCGTTGGAGGCACAGCCCTGACGGCTTCATCGTGCGCGCCCTAGGCGGGGCTGGCTAGCCGGGTCGATCATGGGAGGCGCGCGCTGACTTTCCCACTGTATGTGCGGTAGCGCTCCGCTAGCATGTGCCGCGGGTCGGGTGAGGCCTGTGTGTGTCGGGTCCGGGGGGCATTTCGTGCGTAAACTTCGATGGC
>CBFHQE010000014.1:0-14719 GCA_965657935.1 Maricaulis sp.
GGAAGGATGCCAGCAATCCGCCGCAATTCTGGCAGGTGGTCTACTCGCCCATGCGCGACGGCACCGGTTCCTGGTATGTCGACGCGACACTCACGCAGACGACTGAGGCCGATTACGAGGCCCATCGTGGTGGACACGATGGCGGCCTCATCATCACCAGTTACACGCCGAACTAGCGGTAGCGCGCCTGCAACTTGGCCAGCGCATCGCTTCCGGGGCAGAGCACGTCTTGCGGGATAGTGTTGAGCGGCTTGGCCGGCAGGCTGTTGGCCGCGTGCATATCACCCATATCCTCGTTGAGATAAAGCAGGCCCGTGCGAATCTCGCCCGTCTCGGGCGGCGTCATCAAGGTTTCTACAGCCTGCGCACGGTCACGCGGGTCATAGTCGCTCTCGGTCTGACGCAGGCGCAAAACGCCTCCATCATGCAGGGTCACGCTGAGCAGCCCGTCGTCATCCGGCGCCCCGGTTATCTCGTCAGCCTCGGCAACAAAATCAGTGTGCACCAGCGGATGGTAATACTTGTATGTATGAGCGTAGCTCTTGGTTGATCCAACATGGTCGTTGAAGGTCACACAGGGTGAGATCACGTCGATCATCGCGAAACCCTTGTGCATCAATGCAGCCTTGATCAATGGCACCAGCTGGGACTTGTCTCCCGAGAAACTGCGCGCCACGAAACCCGCTCCCAGCGTCAGGGCCTGGACACACGGGTCGATCGGGGTCTGCTCGTTGGCGAGACCTTTCTTGGACTTGGTGCCGATATCGGCCGATGCGGAGAACTGACCCTTGGTCAGACCGTACACGCCGTTGTTCTCAATCATGTAGAGCATGTTGAGATTGCGGCGGATGGCATGGGCGAACTGGCCAAATCCGATGGACAGAGAGTCCCCGTCACCGGAGATACCAATATAGTTCAGATCGCCATTTACCGCATTGGCGCCCGTTGCCACGGACGGCATGCGGCCATGCACACAATTAATGCCATGCGACTGGCCCATGAAATAGGCAGTGGTCTTGGACGAACAACCAATGCCCGAGACCTTCGCCGCGCTTTCCGGCGCAAGGTTGAGTTCCCAGAAAGCCTGAACCAGCGCAGCGGTGACAGAGTCGTGACCACACCCCGCACAGAGCGTCGACATCACGCCCTCATAATTACGGATGGTCAGACCCAGATCATTGGTCGGCAGGTGTTTGGAGATTTTCGGCTTCGGCATCGAGGTCATGACTACGCCTCCTCCGTCTCGCAATGCGCCGTGATGGCGTCAAAAATGAACTCCGGATTGGCCGGCATTCCGGCATAATCCAGGATCGGAACGAGCTTGTTCTTGTCGACCGGGGTCTCGTTGATCAGGAGACTGCGCAATTGTGCATCACGGTTCTGCTCAACCACGAAGATCTCGTCGTGCTCATCCATGAAGGCTTCGATTTCAGCATTGAACGGGAAACCGCGGACACGCAGATAATTCAGCGCCAAACCGGCCTCATTGAAACGGTCCAGCGCCTCGCGCACGGCGCCGTCGCAACCTCCGATCGATATGATGGCCCGACGCGTTGGCTGCGCGGCGGCGACAATGACCGGCCCGGGCACGGCATCCGCGGCGCTTTCCCACTTGCGGGTCAGGCGATCGAGCACTTCCTTGTATTCAGCGCCATCCTCGGTATAGCCGCCCTTCCAGTTATGACCGGAGCCCCGTGTGAAATAGGCACCCTTGGGATGCACGCCGGGAATTGTCCGATAGGGGATGTTATCCCCATCCCGGTCCTCATAACGATAGAATTTATCCATCGCCTCCAGATCATCGGCGCTCAGCACCTTGCCGCGGTCGGGAACATAGCTGTCATCCCATTCGAGCTCTTCGATCATCCAGTCATTCATGCCGATATCGAGATCGGTCATGAAGAAGACCGGAGCCTGGAAACGCTCGGCGAGGTCGAAGCTCAGAACCGACATTTCGAAACACTCGCGCGGGTCAGCCGGATAGACACAGATGTGTTTGGTGTCGCCGTGGCTGGCATAGGCCGCAAGGGTCAGATCGCATTGCTGGGTTCGTGTCGGAAGACCGGTCGACGGCCCCGCGCGCTGGACGTCATACAGCACCACCGGAACTTCACCGTAATAGGCGAACCCGATAAATTCGCTCATCAACGAGATGCCGGGACCGGATGTCGGGGTGAAGGCGCGCGCCCCGTTCCATCCGGCACCGATGGCCATGCCGATCGACGCCAGTTCGTCCTCGGCCTGGATGATGCAGAAATTCTTCTCGCCGCTGTCCTTGTCGACGCGGAACTTCTCGCAGAACGCCTTGTAACCATCCATCAGCGAGGTCGATGGGGTGATCGGGTACCAGGCACCAAAGGTCGCGCCTGCATACACCGCACCAAGCCCGGCTGCGGTATTGCCATCAATCATGATGTGGCCAGCCGTGCCGTCCATCGACTCGACGCGCAGGTTTAGCGGTTCAGCGTGCTTTTCACGGATGTAATCGAGGCCCAGCTGGATAGCCTTCATATTGGCTTCGATCAGATGAGCCTTGGTGCCGAACATCTCTTCGACCAGACCACTAATGACCGCGACATCAATCCCGGTCAGCGCTGCAACTGCACCGACGTAGGCCATATTCTTCATCAGAACGCGGGTGCGCGCATTGTCGAATTCAGCATTGCACATGCGCGCCAGAGGAACGCCGATCGCGGTAATGTCGTCCCGCGCGTGCATTTCCGGGCGCGGCCAGGTGTCATCATAGAGCAGCACGCCGCCCGGAGAGACTTCGGCGAGATCCTGATCATAGGTCTCGGCATTCATGGCGACCATGAATTCCGTCGTTCCCGCGCGAGATTTGTAACCGTCTTTGGTCAAGCGGATCTCGTACCAGGTCGGCAAGCCCTGAATGTTGGACGGGAAGAGGTTCTTGCCGACAACCGGCACGCCCATGCGGAAAATGGCCTTCATCAAGAGGCCATTGGCAGAGGCCGAGCCGGTTCCGTTCACATTGGCGATTTTGAGAACGAAGTCGTTGACCCGCACTTCGGGTTGGATCTTGGCAACAGCATTCATTCTGCAGCTACTCCCTCGGCTTCCTCGATGGCGTGAGGAATGAAAATATCGGCATCCTGCATGTCCCAGGCAGCGGTCGGACAACGTTCCGCGCAGAGGCCACAGTGCAGACAGAGATCCTCGTCCTTCACCATCACCCTGCCGGTATCCTTGAGCGGCTCGGAGACATAAACGGCCTGTTCGCTGTTGTTGGCCGGCACCCGCAGGGTCTGGCGCAGATCCGCCTCTTCCGCGACCGGGACGATCGACAGACAATCGACCGGACAAATATCCAGGCAGGCATCGCATTCTTTACACAGCGGCGCCTCGAACACAGTCTGGACATCGCAGTTCAGACAACGCTGGACCTCGGTGATGATCTGCTCGTCGGTAAAGCCGACCTCGACTTCCTTGCGGCGATCCGCCAGGCGTTGTTTCAACGCGACCAGCGGCATTTCCCGGCGATCAGAGGCGTCAAACGCGTTGGAATACATCCACTCATTCACGCCCATCTTGGCGGAGTTGAGATTCAGGCCGCGCTGCATGCGCTCGGAAACACTCTGGCCCTGGCAATGCTTGTGGATGGAGATTGCAGCCTGGTGCCCGTGCTCGACCGCCCAGATGATATTCTTGGGGCCAAAGGCGCTGTCACCGCCGAAGAACACACCCTTTAGCGAGGATTCGTGTGTCGTCTCGTCGACAATCGGAACACCCCACTTGTCAAACTCGATGCCAGCGTCTCTTTCGATCCACGGGAAGGCGTTCTCCTGACCGATGGCCAGGATGACATCATCACACGGGATGATCTTGGAGCCGGCAATCTTGGTATCGGTGATGCGCCCGCTCTCATCGAGCTGGTATTCCATCAGCTCGAATTCCATGCCGGTCAGCTTGCCGTTCTCGATGACAAATCTTTTCGGAGAGTGATTGACGAGGATCTCGACATTCTCGTCCTCGGCATCCTCCAGCTCCCACGGAGAGGCCTTGAAAAATTCGCGCGGCTTGCGCGCCATGACCTTCACATCGTCAGAGCCCAGGCGCAGCGAAGTCCGGCAACAATCCATCGCCGTATTGCCGACACCGATGATCAGCACTTTCTTGCCGATCTGCTTGGTGTGCTCAAAGGCGACGTTTTCCAGCCACTCGATACCGATATGGATATTGTCGGCCGCCTCGTCCCGACCTTCAATCCTGAGGTCTTTACCCTTGGGCGCGCCGGAACCGATGAAGACCGCATCATAACCTTCGTCGAGCAAGCTTTTCAGACTCTCGATACGATGGTTGAGCTTGATCTCAACGCCCATATTCTCAATGTAGCCGATCTCTTCATCCAGCACTTCTTCCGGCAGGCGGAAGGCGGGGATGTTGGAAATCATCAGGCCACCCGGGCGATGCATGGCTTCGAACACCGTGCACTCATACCCCAGCGGCGCGAGATCATTGGCAACTGTCAGCGAGGCCGGGCCAGCGCCAACCAGGGCGACCTTCTTGCCGTTTGTGTTTTCGGGCTTTTGCGGCACCAGATGAGCGACCTCATCGCGATGGTCTGCTGCCACACGCTTGAGGCGACAGATAGCCACGGGCTCGTCCTCGACCCGGCCGCGGCGGCAAGCCGGCTCGCAGGGGCGGTCACAGACCCGGCCCAGAATGCCTGGAAAGACATTGGAACGGCGATTGACAAGATAAGCCTCGGTGAATTTGCCCTGGGCGATCAGCCGGATGTATTCCGGCACCGGCGTATGCGCCGGACAAGCCCACTGACAATCGACGACTTTATGGAAATAGTCCGGATCCTTCACATCGGTCGGCTTCAAGATCCCCTCCCCCGGCGCTGAGAATATCAGCCGAACGGCTGATTGCTTATCCATTCAAGAGGCATACTCACAACCAGCCTCCCTTTCGGGTCAAGGAGATTTCGCCGGGATTGCCTAGTTTGTTTGCGCTTGAGACGCGGTCGCAATACTGATGCGCAATGTGACCGCTAACCGCCTGATCACACATTTGGACGCCCTTTTTTGTCCTCACGACAGCGGTGCGAAAACCTGGAGACAGGCAAACCAGAGGAAAAGAAGATCACGAAACCGCACCCCACCCCGGCTCTCATCTGACGATGACACATCCGCGAGGGTAACCGACTAGCCTTTTGTTGATCAGGAACCGCGGGGTCCCGCTGGCGGCCAGAACACCGAGGTCGGCGCGTCCCTGTGAGCTTATCGTGAGCGTTGCTCACATTCGCGAAAGCTCACACGCACTTGATTAAACTGCGCAAACCCGTGTGAGGCCGTGAGGAATAGCTTCCGGTTAGCTGATTTGAAAGTGAACGCCAGCGCGTCCTTTTTTGCCGAGCGCACCAGGCGCCCTAACAAAAAGGGATCGATAATGAACAACCAAATCTCCGCAGCCTTGCTCATAGCCATCGGCTCGCTCGGCATTTCCTCCGCCAGCTTCGCCCAGGACGGACTTTACGTTTCCGGCGGCCTCAACAATACGACCATCGAACAGGGTCTGACCCGCAATACCGGCAGCAATGGCCCGACAACCGGCCCGGCCGATGGCCCCAGCCTCAGCTCCAGCGATCGCGACACCAGCGCCAGCGTCTTTCTTGGCCTGGGTTATCGCTGGGAACTGGAAAACGACTATTTCACCGCCATCGAGGTTTTCTATGCCGATGAAACGGCGGAAACGACCAATATCAACAACGTTCTCATATCGAACGTTGAATTGGACAGCTCCTACGGCATCGATTTCCGCGCTGGGCTGGATGTGACCGATCGATTTGGCGTCTACGGCCTGATCGGCGCCACCAATTATCGCTTCGACAGCAACCTCGCCTACACGTTCGCCCCGCCAACAGACTTTGTTGAGCAGGACGAATGGGCCCTCGTTTACGGCGCCGGCGCCGAGATCGCGCTCACGAACCGCATCACCGGCTTCGGCGAATACCGCATCAGCACGGATGTCGATTTCGACACCCCGCGCGACAAGGGCGGTATTGTCAGCGAGAACGAGCTGGATTTCGCAGGCCTCCGCACAGGCATCCGTTACCGGTTCTAGGCCCAGAGCGGCCCGGTTTTTTGCACGGGCGGCCGGGCCGCTCAATCCTACAATTCATCCAGCGAGTGCTCATGATCATGCGCCTCGGCAACGAGCCAGTCGATGAAACGCCGGGCGTCATCGTCGAGCGGGCGGTTCCGCGCCGTGACGATGTGGTAGGCGGAGCGGACCGGGACCGTGCCGTCGGCAAACAGGGCGACCAGCCGCCCGGCGGCCAGGTCATTCTGGGCCAGGGCGCGCTTGGCCAGGGCGACACCGCGGCCAGCCACGGCGGCATCGATAACCAGAGCGGACTGGTTGAACCTCACCCCGCCCTCGATCCGCACTCCACGCACACCCCGCGCCCTGAACCAGGACGGCCAGTCCGCGCCATCCACTTCGCTTTCCGGCGAGGCGTCATGCAGCAAGGTTCGCTGCGCGAGCTCAGCTGGCGTGCGGAGCGATGCGCCGCCTCCCAGCAATTGCGGAGAACATACAGGCAGCACTTCCTCCGTGAGCAGGCGTTGTTCATTCAGCGTCGCATCGCCACCCGGACCGTAGCGAATACCCAGGTCCGCGGCCCCGCCCGACAGATCCGCGCGCTCACGATCGGCCGAGATCCACACTTCGATATCGGGATAGATTTCCTGAAAGCGGTAGAGGCGCGGCGCCAGCCATTTACCGGCAAAGGACGGCGCGACGGACACGGTCAGACGGCGGCGTTGCGACGGGCTGCGCATCGCGCGCACGGTGTCAGACAAGCGCGCGAAGGCGTCGCTGGCCAGTTCCGCCCCGGCCTTGCCGGCCTCGGTCAGCACCATCACCCGTCCCTGCCGCTCGAAGAGAGCCTGGCCGATATGGTCTTCCAGCAACCGGATCTGCTGGCTGACCGCGCCTGGCGTCACCGCGAGCTCCTCCGCCGCCTTGGAGAAACTCTGCAAGCGGGCGGCGACTTCAAAGGCGCGCAAGGCGTTGAGCGGAGGCAAGCGATCAAAGAACATGGACGCCATATAGTTTTTCTGAACTGAAAAGCCAATATTCCTCGTTTGAATTCACTATAAGCAATAGAAATATTGAACCGGTCGCGCCACGAATGCGCAGGATCGGATTGAACAATGCGTACATTTCCAGCTTCAATTCCCTTGGAGGGAAAAACGGTCATCGTCTCCGGCTTCGGCCTGATGGCGGAACCGAAAGTACGTTTGTTCAAGGCTTCCCCATGCCGATTGAAGTGGTTCATCGGTGATGCCACAGATCCTGTACCCTCGGACATCGCCCAATTCGCCGAGATCATCCGACGTGAGCCGACACGGAAGGACTTTCGTGGCGCGACAATGGTTTTTATCGCTGGCGGCGAAGACGACGCAATCAAGCGTCAGGCCAAGGCAGCCCGCCAAGCGGGTGCCCGGGTCAATATCGTCGACAGCCCTGCCGCTTCAGATTTCCAGACACCCGCAATCGTTGACCGCGACGGCATTGTCATCTCGATCGCATCCGGCGGTGCCGCCCCGGTGCTGTCTGTGGACCTGCGTGCAGCGATCGAACAACTCATCCCGGCGCGCATTGGCTTGATCGCCGATCTTGCCCGCGAGCTGCGCTCAACCGTCAAATCCGTATTCCAACGTTTTGATGACCGCCGCGCCTACTGGGAACGCGCCCTGCGCGGCAAGGCGCGTGATCTGGCACTGGCTGGCGACACCTCCGGTGCGCGGCGTGAAATGCTGCGTGAGCTGAATGCGCCCACACCCGAGAGCAAGGGTATTGTCCACCTGGTCGGCGCCGGACCTGGCAATCCGGAATTGCTGACGCTGAAAGCGGCCCGCCTGTTGCGCGAGGCTGATGTGATCGTGCACGATCGCCTGGTCAGCGAAGGCGTTCTGGACCTTGCCCGCCGCGATGCCGCCCGCATCGATGTCGGCAAGAAACAGGGCCACCACCCCGTTCCGCAAGACAGCATCGAAGACATTCTCATCCGCGAAGCCCGCAAGGGTCAGCGCGTCGTTCGCCTCAAGGGCGGCGACCCCTTTGTCTTTGGCCGTGGCGGAGAAGAGCTCGAAACAGTGCGCGCTGCCGGTATTGATGTCGAGGTGACCCCCGGCATTTCCGCGGCTGTGGCCTGTGCCGCCTCCGCGGGCATTCCCCTGACCCATCGTGATCACGCGCAGAGCGTGACGTTTGCCTCTGGCGTGGTCAAACAGGATGGACCGGACGCGGACTATCGCGTGCTTGCAGCGCCCAACACGACCGGCGTGTTCTATATGGGGGTCGGCGCTTCCGCACAGATCCAGACCAAGCTGCTGCTGGCCGGACGCGATCCGTCCACGCCCATCGCGATCGTCGAGAACGGCACCCATGCCAGTGAGCGCCGCCTGACCGGCACGCTGGCAGATCTGGCCGCGCTTGTGCAGCGCGAAGCCGTGACCGGGCCGTCCATTATTTTTGTCGGTGAAACCGCCGCCTTTGCCAATCGTGCAGCCGAACCTGCACTGGAGTACTCCGCATGAAAGTCATCACCGCAAACCGCCTGACCGATGGCCGCGTGATCTATCGTACCGCCGACGCCCAATGGTCGCCCAGCCTGGCCGAAGCCCAGCCGCTGGAAAACGATGAAGCCGACAACGCCCTTGCCATCGCCGAGGGCGAGTTTGGCATCGCCGTCGGCCCCTATCTGATCGACTACACCGAAGGCGAACCGGGCGGCCAGAAATGGCGCCGCGAAGGTATTCGTCTCGCCGGTCCGACCGCGGGCACGACCCGCACCCTGGGGGCGGCCTGATGTATCGTTATGATGAATTTGATGCCCGGCTCGTCCGCGAGCGCATCACCGAATTCCGAGACCAGGTTGAACGCCGTATCGATGGTCGGCTGACCGAGGATCAGTTCAAACCGCTGCGCCTGATGAATGGCGTCTATCTGCAACTCCATGCCTACATGCTGCGTGTCGCGGTCCCCTATGGCGCGATGCGGGCCGAACAGATGCGCATGCTGGCCTGGATCTCGCAGAAATATGATCGCGGCTACGGACATTTCACCACCCGCCAGAACATCCAGTACAACTGGCCATCACTGGTCGACATTCCGGACATTCTGGAAGAGCTGGCCTCTGTCGAGATGCACGCCATCCAGACCTCGGGCAATTGCATCCGCAATGTCACGGCGGACCCGTTTGCCGGTGCCGCCGCCGACGAGCTGGAAGACAGTCGCCCCTGGGCGGAGATCATCCGCCAATGGTCGACCCTGCACCCTGAATTCACCTTCCTGCCGCGCAAGTTCAAGATCGCCATCAATGGTGCCGAGGAAGACCGCGCCGGAATTCGGGTGCACGATATAGGCCTGCAGATCGTCGAGAATGACGCTGGTGAGCGCGGTTTCGAGGTCTGGGTCGGGGGCGGCCAGGGCCGGACGCCACGTCTGGCCCGCCGGGTCAAGGATTTCGTCGAGCCGCGCGACCTGCTGAGCTATCTGACTGCTATCCTGCGCGTCTATAACCAGCACGGTCGTCGTGACAATCTCTACAAGGCTCGCATCAAGATCCTGGTCGACGCACTGGGCATCGACGCCTTCGCGGCCGAGGTCGATGAGGAATGGTCGTTTATCCGGGAGGGCGAATTGCGCCTGCCAGAGAGCGAAATCCTGCGCATTCGCAGCTTTTTCTCGACGCCATCGATCACCGATATGTCTCCCGTTCCGGAAGCGGGGCCAGCCGCTTTCCGGCGATGGCTCAAACACAATCGCCGCGACCACCAGACCGCTGGCCTGTCCAGTGTGGTCATCTCGCTCAAACCGATTGGTGGCACACCGGGCGACGCGACAGCCGAACAAATGCAGGTTGTTGCTGACCTGACAGAACGCCTCGGATTCGACGAAGTCCGGGTGACACCGGACCAGAACCTGGTCCTGCCCCACGTCCGCAATGATGATCTATTCACAGTCTGGACGGCTCTGGTCGACGCCAAGCTGGCGACAGCGAATGCCGGACTGGCTACCGACATCGTGGCGTGCCCGGGCCTGGATTATTGCAACCTCGCCAATGCCCGTTCCATTCCGGTTTCCCAGGCCATCTCCAACACTCTTGAAGCCGAAGGCCTCTCGGAAGCTGCCGGCGACGTGACGATCAAGATTTCCGGCTGCATCAATGCCTGCGGTCACCACCATGTGGCGGCGATCGGCGTTCTCGGCGTCGATAAACGCGGCGAGGAATTCTACCAGATCACGCTGGGCGGTGCCTTTGGTACCGATGCCTCGATCGGCGAAATCGTCGGCAAGGGCCTGGCTGCTGAAGAGGTGCCGGGCGCCATCGCCCGTATCCTCAAATCCTATCTCGCCCGGCGCCAGGACGAGGAACGTTTCATCGATACGCTGCGCCGCCTCGGCAGCGACGCTTTCAAGGAGGCTATCTATGCTGACCTCGCAGCTTGATCACCAGACCCGAACGATCACGGACGCCCAGCTGGCGGCCGGTGGCGGAGACATCGTCACCCTGAACGCTGCTGACAGCTGGCGCGATGTCCAGGACCGCGTTGAAGACGCCATCCAGATCGATATTCAATTCGACAGCTTCAAGGATGGTCGCGGCTTCACCCTTGCCAGCCAGTTGCGCCAGCGCCTGGGTTATGCCGGCCGCCTGCGCGCGACCGGGGACATCATCCCGGATCAGGCCGGTTTCCTGAAACGTGTTGGATTTGATGCCATCGCTCCGAACCGGGGCGACCTCGCTGCGGACTGGGCCCAGGCGGAGGCACAATTCTCCCTCGCCTATCAGCCCGCCAATGACAGCTCGGCCACCATTTTCAACCTGCGCGAACGCGCGGGCGCTGACCTGGGCCAGCTGAACGCGAAATACCGTGAACAGGATGCACTGGAAGTCCTGCGTGATGCCATCGAGAACACCTGGAAGGGCCGCATAGCGATCCTGTCATCTTTTGGTGCTGAAGCGGCAATCGGCCTGCATCTGGTCTCCCGGGTGGCGCCCGACACTCCCGTCCTTTTTCTGGACACGGGACGCCTGTTTGCCCAGACCGAGCAGTATCAACGCGAGCTGAGCGAGAAACTCGGCCTGACAAATGTGCGTGTCATCCGCCCCAGTGAAACCGAGATTTCAGACAAAGACGCCGATGGCAAGCTGTGGAGCCGCAATGCCGATGCGTGTTGTGACCTGCGCAAGGTGCGCCCGCTCGATAGTGTGCTTGGCGAGTACGATGCCTTGATCACCGGCCGCAAACGTTTCCATGGCGGTGACCGCATGAGCCTGCCGCTGGTCGAACGCATTAATGGCCGCATCCGCGTCAACCCTCTGTCCAACTGGTCCTCGCAAGAGATCGACGCCTATTTCAAACGCTACGATTTGCCGCGACACCCGCTGACGGAAATGGGATATGCCTCCATCGGATGCTGGACCTGTACGGCGCCGGCGAGTGATAGCAACGTCCGCTCCGGCCGCTGGTCTGGTCAGGACAAGTCGGAATGTGGCATTCACCGCCCGAGCCCGCTAGAAGCTCCGGTAGCAGCGGAATAAAGACGAAAGGGCACGCCTTGTGTCTTCAAAACATGTTCTCGACCTGATCGGCAATACGCCGCTGATCAGGCTCGACGGGCCGTCGGAAGCGACGGGCTGCGAAATCCTCGGCAAGGCCGAATTCCTCAATCCGGGCGGTTCGGTCAAGGACCGAGCCGCGCTCAACATCGTGCGCGAGGCTGAGGCTGCGGGCACTTTGCGACCGGGCGGCTCCATCGTGGAAGGCACGGCCGGCAATACCGGTATCGGTCTTGCGCTGGTTGGTGGCGCCCTGGGTTATGATGTCACGATCGTCATGCCGCGCACCCAGTCGGAGGAAAAGAAGAACACGGTTCGCTCCTTCGGCGCTCGCCTGATCGAGGTCGACGCAGCACCGTTTTCAAGCCCGAACCATTTTGTGCACTTTTCCAAACGCCTCGCTGAAGAACTCAATGAGAGCAATCCGGCCGGTGCCATCTGGGCCAATCAGTTCGACAATCTTGCCAACCGCAGGGCGCACGAAAAGACGACCGCACCGGAGATCTGGGAACAGACTGACGGCAAGGTCGATGGCTTTATCTGTGCCGCCGGCACGGGCGGAACCATTGCGGGTGTCGCCGCCGGCCTGCGCATGATCAGCGACACCATCAAGATCGGCGTTGCGGATCCGGCCGGTGCGGCGCTCTACAGCTATTACAAGACCGGCGAGCTGAAAGGTGAAGGCTCCTCCATCACCGAGGGTATCGGTGTCGGCCGCATTACC
This sequence comes from Maricaulis sp., assembly GCA_965657935.1. Lineage (GTDB taxonomy): Bacteria > Pseudomonadota > Alphaproteobacteria > Caulobacterales > Maricaulaceae > Maricaulis. Next base: position 12,327 of record CBFHQE010000014.1, read on the forward strand.
CGCAATCTTGAAGGTCTGGAAGTTGATCACATCTACCGCATCGAGGACGCGGAAATGCTGCCGATCCTCTATGACCTGATCAAACGTGAAGGCCTGTCTCTGGGCGGTTCAGCCGGTGTAAATATCGCCGGGGCCATGCGCCTGGCGCGCGAGCTGGGACCGGGCAAGACCATCGTCACCATCCTGTGTGATGCCGGCGCGCGATATGCCGGGAAACTGTTCAATCCTGAATTCCTTATGAGCCGGGGCTTGCCCGTTCCCTCGTGGACGATTACCGAAGCGCCAGGAGCGGACGCCTAGGTGTCTCTCCAACAGACGAGTAGCGAAATGAATGTCATGACCACTGAGCCTGCGCGCGAAAAGAACAAGATCTCGGCCAAGCCGGGCCCGTATACGATCGAGACCGTTCTCTCGGTCAAACACTATACGGACCGTCTCTTTCATTTCCGGATCACGCGACCAGCCGCTTTCCGCTTCCGCTCCGGCGAGTTTATCATGATCGGATTGCCCAAGGAAGACGGCAAGCCGCTGCTGCGCGCCTATTCCGTCGCCAGCCCGTTCTGGGACGAGGCGCTCGATTTCTACTCCATCAAGGTTCCCGATGGTCCGCTGACCTCACGCCTTCAGCATATTCAGGAAGGTGATGAAGTCCTGCTCGGCCGCAAGCCAGTCGGCACGCTGGTGCTGGATGCGCTGAAGCCGGGCAAGCGCCTCTACATGGTATCCACCGGCACTGGCATCGCGCCGTTCGCCAGCCTGATCCGCGACCCGGAGACCTATGAGAAATTCGAACAGGTCATCCTCACCCATACCTGCCGCGAAGCCAACGAGCTGACCTATGGCACGGAATTGGTCGAGGCGACCAAGAATGACGAGCTGATTGGTGAAATGGCGCGCGAGAAACTCGTGCACTTCACGTCTGTCACCCGCGATGACGGCCCGGTGAAGGGTCGCGTCACCGACATGATCAATTCTGGTGAGCTGTTCGATCACCTCGGCGTTCCGGCGCTCGACCCTGACGTTGACCGTGTGATGATCTGTGGTTCGGAAGGCCTGCTCAAGGATACGCGCCAGATCTGCCTGGACCGCGGCTTTGTGGAAGGTTCGAACGCTACGCCCGCGGATTTCGTGGTCGAGAAGGCGTTCGTGGCCACGGATTGATTTTGGTGTCGCGCCCTCGATCGGCGCGGTGGGTCGGCCACAGCGATACCCTGCCTGAATAACTTAATCGTGCACCCCATTGGACCCGGCGCCGAGCAGGGTTAGCTTCCCCCGAAAGAGATTCGGGGGGACTACATGCGCTTTCTCATTGCGATCCTGGCGATTTCACTCGCCTTTACAGGCCGTCTGGCGGCTGAGCCGATCAGTTTCTATCAGGTGGAAGGCGTCGAATACGACAGCTCCATAACCCCGCCGGAGGACGTCCTCGGCTTCGGAATCGGCGAACATCCGATCCGTCATGACCTCATGGTACGTTATCTCACCGAGATTGCCGGCCAGTCGGACCGCATCCATGTCGAGATCATCGGCTATTCCCACGAACGCCGTCCGATCCAGTTTTTCGTGGTTACCTCACCGGAAAACCATGCCCGCATCGACGAAATCCGGGAAGCGCACCTGGCCCAACTCGACCCGTCAGCGCCCGCAGGTGACGGCCCGTCAGTCATCTGGATGAATTATGGCGTGCACGGCGCTGAATCAGCCGGCATGGATGCCGCCATCCCGGTTCTCTATCACTATGCTGCGGCGCAAGGTGCGGACATCGAGCAGACCCTTGACGACTCCGTCATCCTCATCACCGCCATTTTCAATCCGGACGGTCATGCCCGCCGCGTGAACCATGTCGAAACCTACGGGGCGACAACACGCGTGACCAATCCGGAACACGAACAGCACAATCTGTGGACCGAGGCGCGGACCAATCACTACTGGTTCGACCTCAACCGCCAATGGCTGCTGCAAACCCAGCCGGAAAGCCGGGCCTGGATGGAACAATGGCACCGATGGAAACCGCAGGTCTCCGCCGATTTCCACGAGATGGGAACGGAAAGCACATTTTATTTCCACCCGGGCGAACCGCTACGCCGCAATCCGCTGATTCCGGAACGCGCGCGTGAACTGACCCAGGGTATTGCCACCCACCACATCGACTTTCTGGACGGCGAGGGCCGGCTTTACACGACCGAGGAAGGTTTCGACAATTTCTATGTCGGCAAGGGGTCGACCTACCCCCAGGTCAATGGATCTCTGGGCATCCTGTTCGAGATCGGTGCAGCGCGCGGCGGTCTGATCGAGGCCGATCGCGGCATTGTCAGCCATGCTGACAATGTGCGCACCCACTTCCGCACCTCATTGACCACCGTTTCCGGCGCCCTGGCCCAGAGCGAAGACAT
>CBFHQE010000014.1:14729-32236 GCA_965657935.1 Maricaulis sp.
TGGTCGCAGCCCAGGACAGCACCACGCGCGGATACGTCTTCTCGGCGGAAGGTGACCCGGCGCGTCTCAACATGTTTGTCGACCTGATGAACCGGCATGATATCGATGTGTATGCAGCCGGTCGCGAGATTGTTGCGGATGGTCGCACCTATCAGCCGGGCGAGGCCTATGTGATCCCGGTCGAACAGGTTCAGTATACGATGTTGCGCTCGGTCTTCGATCAACCAACCGAGTTTGAAGAGAATATTTTCTACGACGTCTCCGGCTGGACACTTCCGCTGGCGTTCGACCTGGAATTTGCCCCGCTCAACACCATCAATCCGGAAATGCTGGGCGAACAGGTCAGGGCCGGTCCGCTGGCGCGTCCGGCCCCGCCGGTTTCCAGCTATGGCTATGTCCTGCGCTGGTCGGACTATTACGCTCCGCGTGCCCTGTATCGTCTGCTGGACGAGGAAATTCGCGTTCGCGTGGCCACCCAGAACTCAACCATCAACACGCATGAAGGCCTGATCGAATTTGGTCCCGGCACGGTCTTCGTGCCCTTCATGGGACAGGACGCCAGTCGGCAGGACATCCACGCACTGGTCAGCACCATTGCCGAAGAAGATGGCGTCGCTGTCTACACCGCGGTTTCCGGCTCCACACCAGACAACACACCGGACCTGGGTGATGGCTCGGGCTTCCGCTCGGTGGACCGTCCGGAAGTCCTCGTCCTATTCGGAGACGGGCTGGCACGCTATGACACCGGCGAGATCTGGCACCAGCTCGATCATCGCATGCACATGCCCGTGACTCTACGCCGTAAGAGCGACCTCGGTGGCATTGACTGGTCGCGCTACACACACCTGGTCATCGTCGGTGGAAATGCCGATCTGGGCGGCGCCCAGGAACGGGTCGAACAATGGGTTCGCGAGGAAGGCGGCACGATTATCGCCATGCGCGCTTCAGCGCGCCGGGTGCAGCGAGACTTCCTGATGGGTGAGAACGCCCGTTCCGGTGGTGCGTCCGATCGTGATGCGCCGGTGGAGCGCCGCGACTACGCCCGCATGTCCACAGATGACGCCGAGCACGTGATTGGCGGAGCGATTTTCGAAGGCGATATCGACACCTCGCACCCGCTCGGATTTGGCTATTCGGACCGGTTTATTCCGCTTCACCGCAACACCACCCTGACCCTGACACGGCCGGACCGCGACCCGTTTGCCGTCGTCGTTGAGTATGCCGATGACCCGCTGCTGGCAGGTTATGCCTCGCAACGTCGCCAGGACGAGATTGGCGGCACGCCCGCGGTCATCGCCCAGCGCCTGGGTCGCGGCAGTGTCATCCTGTTCGCCGACAACCCGACTTTCCGGGCAACCTTCCGCGGCACAGAACGCATGTTCATGAATGCGGTCTTTTATTCCGGGCTCATAAACCGCTCATTTGGAGATTATTGACGGCTGGTCGTCTAGCCATGAAATAGTGGTTTGGCGGGCGGGTCCCGCCAACACGATGGGAGCGCTCCATGTCGGTGCATCGACTTGTTTACATCTCTACTGTCGCCCACGATATCGACCAGGCGGCGCTGGACGACATTCTCGAGACGTCCCGACGCAATAATGCCGAACAGGGCCTGACCGGCTTCCTGCTGTTGCTGGATGGACATTCATGCAGCTGCTGGAAGGCCCCAGGGATGCCGTGATGGCCGCGTACGAGCGTATCAGCACCGACACACGGCACCGCGACCCGGTCATCGCGCTCAATGTTGAAGGCACGCATCGCTGTTTTCCCGATTGGCGCATGGGCTGCCATTTTGGCACCCAAGCCGACGTGATGTCCGGATGGACCGAGACCACCGCGAGCGGCGTGTCTGGCGTCCTGCCGGGCACTGTGCCCGCCGATGTCAGGGCGCTGTTCCTGAGCTTTCGCGGTTCGCCTGGCGTCACCATTGGCGTGCAATAGAAAAAGGCGGCTCAAATGAGCCGCCTTTTGCTTGTGCAAGAACGCGTGTGATTACTCGGTAACCGGGAAACCGCGATCACGCATGAGAGCAGACACCTCAGCATCACGACCTCTGAAGAGGCGGTAAGCTTCGGCCGGGTCCATCGCATTGCGCGGCGCAAACAGATAGTCGACCAGTCGCTGCGCCATCTCGGCGTCGTAATAACCACCCGGTGCAGCCTCGAAGGCCTCTGCGGCATCAGCGGTCAGAACGTCAGCCCACATGTAGCCATAATAACCCGCGGAATATCCCTCACCAGAGAAGACGTGACCGAAATGCGGGCTGCGGTGGCGCATGACGATTTCCGACGGCATGCCCAGACGCTCCAGCGTTTCCCGCTCGAACGTGTCGGGATCACCGATCTCAGCCGGATCCGTCGTGTGGTAGACCATATCCATCAACGCTGAGGCCAGATACTCGCCGGTGGCAAAACCCTGGTTGAAGTTCGCGGCCTCGTTGATGCGTTCAATCAGCGCTTCCGGCATCGGCTCGCCCGTCTCTGCATGCACGAGATAATTCGCGATGACCGGCTCGGTGGGCAGCCAGCGTTCCAGGAGTTGGGACTGGAATTCGGTGTAGTCCCGCACACCGCCATTCAGCGTCGGATAGGTGACGTTGGAAGACAGGTAATGCAGGGCATGACCAAATTCATGGAAGAAGGTCTCGGCATCATCCCAGCTGACCAGGACCGGCTCGCCCGGAGCGGGTTCCACGAAGTTGGAATTATTGGTCGCCAGGACATTGGTCTGGCCGTCGAATGTGGTGTGGCTGCGGAAGCTGTTGGCCCAGGCACCCGAGCGCTTGCCCTGGCGGGCAAAGGGATCGAGATACCACAGTCCGATGTGAGCACCCGTCTCGCGATTTGTAACTTCCCAGACGCGGACGGTATCGTGCCAGACGGAAACCTCGCCTTCCGGAAGCGCCCGGAAATCGAACCCGAATAACTCGCCGGCGACGTAGAACATGCCTTCGCGCAGATTATCGAGCTGCAGGTATTGGGCGACCTCATTATTGTCGAGATCATAACGCGCGAGGCGAACCTTCTCCGCGTAATAACGGTAATCCCACGGCGCGATGGTAATATCATCGCCTTCAGAATCGGCGAGAGCCTGCATGTCAGCGACTTCTTCCTCGATGCGCGCAACCGCGGCACCCCAGACGCCTTCCATCAGTTCCAGAGCGCGCTCTGGCGTTCCCGCCATGCGGTTTTCCAGACGCCACTGGGCATAGTTGTCGTAGCCGAGCAGCTGGATGCGCTCGTGGCGCAACTGCAGGATCTCGATGATGACCGCATTGTTGTCGAACGCATCGCCATTATCGCCACGGCTGTAATAATTGCGCCAGACCTGCTCGCGCAGCGCGCGCTCGTCCGAATATGTCAGGAAGGGCGACATGGAAGAACGCGTATTGGTAATCGCGTACTGACCGGCTTGACCGCGCGCCTCAGCTGCGGCGGCCGACGCCTGGACAAAACCGGACGGCAGCCCGGACAGTTGGTCCTCATTCAGATACGTGACGTAATTCTCTTCATCGTTCAGAACGTTGTTGGAGAATTGCGTGTGCAGCTCCGCCAGACGCTGCTGGATCGCGGCATATCGCTCGGCCGCTTCCCCTTCCAGGGTCGCACCATTGCGGGCAAAACCGTCATAGGTCAGCTGGATCAGGCGCTGCTGGTCAGCAGCCAGCGCGGCCATTTCATCGCCCTCATAGACCGCGCGCACACGACCAAACAAGGCTTCGTTCTGGGTGATCTGGGAGTTGAAGGCTGCCAGCTGCGGAGAGAGCTCGCGCTGGATGTCACGGAATTCCGGCGTCGACATGTTCGACGACCAGATTCCCCAATAGCTGAACGCGCGGCCGAGAGGTTGTCCAGCACGCTCCAGCGCCACGATGGTGTTTTCGAAACTGGCAGGTTCCGGATTGCTGACGATCGCATCAATCTCGGCCAGATTCAGCGCCATACCCTCCTCGACGGCAGCGCGCAGGTCCGCCAGCGTTGCGGCCTGGAAGTCCGGAACGCCCTGATAAGGGCCGCTCCATTCAGCCAGCAACACATTGTCGGACATCCCGGCCGAAGCCTCGGCTTCGGCATGGGTATCACTGGCTGCAGTCATGTCGGTTTCAGTCTCACTGTCCGGCGTACAGGCAGCGGCCAGCACGGCCAGGCTCGCCACGGACATCAGAAGTACATTACGCATTGCGGTTTCCCCTGAGGCAATCACTGTCAGGAAACCTACCGTCTGGGCTGAAGAGATAAAAATGAAACATTCATCAGGGAAACATTCAGATGAACTCTTGGCGAGATTAACCAAGCGCTAAGGGATTCGCCGCTCTCTCGCCGTATTCGCTTGGCAATAAATCCGCGAACCCAGTTTTGGAGAGTTTCATGCGCCGCGTCCTATCTGCCCTCGCCGCCCTGAGTCTTCTGGCCACGCCTGGTCTGGCCCAGGATCCCGACTATGGTCAGATCAGCGAGTATTCCGAACCGGTCGACACCTACTCCCAGGACGAAGTCGTGGACGCCGTCGCCGATTTTTTTGGCGTCACGGCTGAAGCCGCAGCGAGTGTGCTGGAGCGTGTGTTTTCCGATCTTGGCCGACCGGTGGGTTATGTTGCCGGCGAGGAAGTCGCAGGCGCTGTGGGTGTCGGGCTGCGTTACGGCGAAGGATATCTGACCCTGAAATCCGGTGAACAGGAAAAAGTCTACTGGCGGGGCCCATCGATCGGATGGGACGCCGGTGGCAATGCCAGCCGGGTTTTTGTGCTGGTCTATAATCTCGACGATGTGGATCGCCTTTATCAGCGTTTCCCGGGGGTCGAGGGTTCGGCCTATTTCATCGCCGGCCTTGGGGTGAACTATCAGCGGGCTGATGACGTCACCCTGGCGCCGATCCGCTCCGGTGTCGGCCTGCGGGCGGGCGCGAATATTGGCTATCTGGCCTATTCCCGCAATCGCCGCTGGCTGCCGTTCTAACGATGCGCATCCGGGCTTTTGAAGAGGCGGATACCGAAGGTGTCCGGCAGATGCTGGACACGGCTTTTGGCGGCGTCGACGAAAGCCGGATCGTCCGCGCCCTGCGCGCAGCAGACGCCGACACGCTTGAGCTCGTCGCCGAAGATCATGCGCGTATTGTCGGTGAGATCATGTTTTCACCTGTCTCCGGACACGCGACCTCGGGCACCGAACTTTTTGGTATCGGCCTCGGGCCCGTGGCTGTCGCACCAGATGTGCAAAATCGCGGCATCGGCAGCGCCCTGATCGAACACGGTCTGGATTACCTCAAACAGCTGGGCGTGCCCTTTTGTGTGCTGCTGGGCGAGCCAGCCTATTACAAACGTTTCGGATTCACCCCGGCGCGCGCGATCAACTGGTTCTGGGATGCAGACCCTGACGCGGCCTACGGCGATGCGTTCCAGGTCCGAAGCCTCTCCGACACTCCGATCGACGTCAACGGCGTAACAATCTCCTATCATGCGGCCTTCGCTCCCGATGAAGGCTGAGCGCCGCTGACAAAGGGGACGAACGCAAGGCGTTTCCCCTTCGCCCTTGCCAGACAAAATGCGATACTTCCCGCAAGACGTGTTTGTTGAGAGTGGGGAAAGACCATGGCGAACGGACTTGTACTTCTGGCCGGTATCGGACTTTTGATCCTGCTGGTCCTGGCGCGGCAAATTCCGCTGCAATTGCTCTCACGGGTCGTTGCGCCGATTTTCCGCCCGGTCATGCGTATCTTCCGCATAAAGCCCAGCGGGAATGCGTCTGCCGGAATGGTGAAGTCAGCTCACAGCGGGACCAGCGCATGGGCGGCCCTGTCGCGCGCCTCACGGCCGCAGACAGAAACCGAACGGGCCCTGGGCGAGGACTTCAAACACGAGAACAAACACATCGCCCGCCATGGCGTGCTGTTCAACTGGCTGAGCGTAGTGGTCGGCTATATCCGCATGCCCACGGAGCTGAGCGATGAAGTGGCCGAACGTTATCACACCGAGGGCACGCGCTTCCTCAACGGCCGTGTCCCGATTTCCGCGGACTGCCAGAATCTCTACGAGGACGAGGAAGGCGCGATCATCGCGCGACACTTCCCGGAGGATGCGGGCTGTCTCTACCTGCTCAATCGCATGCGCAAGGAGATCAACGGCAATGTGCGCAAGCTGACGGTCATTTTCTCGGCCATCATCTCCTCCATCCTGATCATCAACCTGATCTATAATGACGGCGTGGCGCTGGGTCTGGCATCAATGATGGGGCTGGGTGCTGGGTTGCAATTGGGCCCGCTGGCCATGGATGTCGCCGACATAAACCGCGCGGCCTTCGCGGCACTGACGACGCTGGGCGGCGCCTTTGCCATGTGGATTGCCTATTATGTGGAATACGCGCCCTATCAGCGCAATAATTTCCGGGAACTTTCCAACTTCATCACGCGTTATCTCGCGCGCATGAATGACCATTTCCGAACGGCCGAGGGTCTGGCGAAATCTGTGACTGTTGGCCAGGAAAAGGACGCCAGTGAATTCTCCAAACAGGCCCGCAAATGGCACACGACCGTTTTGTGGATTGCCTGGCGCATCTTCTTCATCGAGAGCTTCATTCGCGGCGTGATGTTCCAGATCCTGCGCAATTCCGGTTATTACCTGGTCATGATCCCAGCCTTGTTCCTGATCGTCCTGATCGGCGTGAACAGCCTGTTCGCGGACAGCCTGGCGTTCGACCTGTGGGCGAGGGTCGCTGATCTGGGACTGATCTTCGCCTTCCTCTTCATCGCCCTCATCGGGGTTTATGTGATCTTCCTGCGCCACTCGATGACGAGTATCGACGAGATCAACCAGGATGAATGGATCGGTTTTGACAGCCTGTTGCTTGACAACGTGCTGGGCGAAATGGTCGGCAAATATGCAGAGGATGTCGGCTATTGGAAAAACCGCATCGGTGGCAGTTTCTGAACCGGCATCTCCGGACAAGAAAAACGGGGCCTCGCGGGGCCCCGTTCTCGTTCAACGCCTGGGCAGCGCCTGGGCAGCGCCTGGGCGGGTTCAGTCGCTGGTGCTTGGCTGGCCATTGCCCGCTGAGAACGGACCGTAATAGCTGTCCGGCGCATCGCGACGCTCACCGGCATAATCACCGTAATCGCCACGCTCCTCTTCGCGGCGCGCATGATGGCCCTGATAGTGCGCTGGCACACAATCGCCACACGAACGCGCAACTTCGGAGCGCACATCCGCCATGCGTTCGGCCAGCTGGTGGAATCGCACCTGGCTGTCCGACCACTGCCCCTGGATGATGTTGCAGGAATTCTGCTGGTAATCATTCTGGATCATGCACTGATTATAGGCCCGGCAGGACTGCACGACCGCATCATAGGACCCGTCAAGCTCGGCTTCGAACTGGGCGATCATGTAAACCACGTCAGACACCGCCGGCTCGTGATTATTGTAGGCACTGGGCGAGCGCGGGCTCTGGTCAGGGCGCCCATGCGGCAGATTGACGCCGCCGATATCCGGGCCCTGCATGATGCCCAGACCGTTGCGCATTTCGCGCACACCGGTGAGGTAGATATTGCGATCCTGTTCATAGGCGGTCGAAGAGCACATGCTGCGCGCTTCCAGATCGGTGTCCACGGCCGGGACCACACCTGCAAAGAAGGTGTGTTCATGCGATCCGGCATGCTGGCAGCCGGCCAGCGCAATCAGAGCAAGTCCAAGTCCGAGTTTCTTCATCTTTCCACTCCCTCCGGGCACCGATCAGGGCGCCGGGTCCTCTTCAGCAGCAGCAGCGCGTTCCGCAACCGCTGTCAGATAACAACCAGGCTGGATGGCCCGATACGCCGCATCAGCCTCAGCCTCGTCGAGACGGGCCTGCCAGGCCTCCCAGAACGGATCGCGCGCCTGGGCGGCCTCACTTGCCAGCCGGTCGGCAATATTGCCCCAGCGTGTCACCGAATCCTGGCGGAAACCCTCATTGTCACGGATAAAGCGCGCTCGACCGTGCTCAAGCTCGGCGGCGCGGCGCAGATAGCTGTCTGCACGCTCCGGGCTTTCGACCACCCCGCACATGCGGTAGCTGCCATGAATGGTGCCCGTGCCATAGATCAGGGCCAGGTTGAAATTGGCTTCCGGATGACCGCGCGTCGCTGCAATTTCCAGCCACTCGATGGCCATGTCGACGTTCAGATCGACTCCCAATCCCGTCGCGAACATGATGCCCAGCAGGTTCTGGGCACCGGGGTCACGCGCGGTAATGGCAGCATGACAGATCAGGTCCACCGTCTCGCGGGGGTTGAGTGCACCGGTCTGGTCAAATCCCATATCGGCCTGGAAGTCGCGAACCGCGCGACGTGTGTTGGGGCCATAGGATCCATCCACCTCATCGGCATAATAGCCCAGCGCGGCCAGGGATTGCTGGCGCAGCTGAAGGTCGATGATGCCACCCCCCTCGACCTCGCCGAGACGGTGGCCGCGGGATATCCGTTCCAGGCTTTCAAAGGTCGTGCGACAGGCTTGGGCGAGTGTCGCCGCCTGCATACGCTGCTGGGCGACAAGCGAAGCCTGGGCGCCGCGATAGGCGCCAATCTCCAGCGAGCGATCCCAGGCACGGCGGGCAAAGTCGAGCTGGCCGATAGACTGGTACGCATCACCGATGCGCAACCAGCAACGCGCCAGGTCCGCATCGGTCACGGGGCCTTCGTAATCATTGCAGATGTCGTCGCCGGGCGTCGGATAATATTCGTCATAACTACCACGACGGCCGCCGGAACTGCCTGAGCGACGCGAAGACCCATTGATCTGTCGGGACCCTGAAACACGGTCAGACACCGGCAGCTCATCCTCATCATCACCCGTATTGGGTCGCGCGGTCAGATTGGGCGGCGGGTCGGGAACAGGCTGTCCACTCGCAGCAGGATTGGTCGATTGTGTGCCCGGCATGGCAGCCGTGGCGGTGACCAGACCATTGTCCGTTGGCGCAGGCAAAACAAGCGGGTCGCTTGTTTGTTGTGGCAAGGCGGTTTCGGTTTCGCAAACATTATTGGCGCAGAAGCCGGCGCGATAGCTTCGCATGTGAGTGAAGCCCAGCAGCACGACAAGGCCAATCAACACCAGCACGGTCGCAGCCGCTTGCGCGAGAAAGGCAGTCCACCGCTCCAGCATTCAACACTCCCCCCGAAACCCATCGCGGATGCAAAGTGATTCGCACCGCGATACCCCCGATCAGCCCGGACTATAAACCTGAGCGCGCGATCGGGAGCTTAACGCTCCATTAACCATGTTAGCCGGACTGCTCCCTTCAGGCCATACGCCAGAGACGATTTATCGGAAAAAAGTGATCAACTCTCAGTGGAATATGCAATATTCCCCAATGGGTTGAATTTGATGCGCAGTGCTCCCGCAGGACGATAGTCAGGCGCGCTGAAAACGCAGGCCAGGCCAGAGCCTGGATTGCTCATCACACTTGGCGTTCCACGCCGCGGCGCCGGACAGGTTGGGGGCCGGGCGAACATACAAGCTCAACAGCTCGTCATATCCATAGGGCGCATGAAGGGTCGGCGCGCCAGCGGCATCGAGCAAGAGACCAATTGCATGGGTTCGCGAAGCAAATTGCTCAACGGCCTGGAGCGAGGATGACAAGGCTTCGCGCTGCGTGTCGAACTTTCTGTTGAACCAGATGTGCACGCGGGCCTGATTGCAAGCCTCGACCTCGATTCCGGCATTCCGGAAGGCATTGGCTACGGTTGCCGCAATCGTTGCTTCGCCGGCCTCGGACAGATCACCCGGGTCGAAATAAGCCAGATCATAATCATTCACGCCGAAAGCCGGCGCCTGCCCCATCAGCCTGTTCCACACCGCCTTGTAGATGGACCCCGCCATCAGGAAGGGTTCGGGAAGGGCCTGGACGAGCGGATGCTCAAGGATGGCGAGATGATGCGGATTGGACAAAACCGCATCGAGTACGAACCGGGCTTGATCTTCCCGGCTCGCCTTGCGGATCTGCTCCAGCCCGTCCAGCATTGCGTCTACCCGCGCAGGCTGCCGCCCGTCGCGCCCGTGACCTTCGCAACGATCTTACCCGCCACGGCTTCAATCTCTTCATCAGTCAGGGTTTTTTCACGCGGCTGGAGTGTGACCTCCAAAGCCATCGACACGTGCCCTTCCGGAACACCCTTGCCCTCGTAGACGTCGAAGACAGAGACCCCGGTGATCAGCTGTTTGTCGGCGCCCCTGGCAGCACGGATCGCCACATCAGCCGCCACAGCCTTGTCAAACAGGAAGGCAAAGTCGCGGCGCACCGGTGTCAGATCGGCCTTTTCCAGCGGCGTGCGGGCTTTCAGACCGGACGCCTTTTTCGGCATCGGGATATTGTCGAGCACGATTTCAAAGGCCAGCACCCGACCATCAATATCCAGCGCCTTGAGCACACGCGGGTGAATTTCGCCAAACTCGGCCATGACGTTTTTCGGACCCAGGCGCATGACACCGGAACGTCCCGGATGCCACCATTCACGAGCCTCGGCCACAGTTTGCAACGAAGCGACAGGAGCGCCGGCAGCGTCCAGGGCAGCCATGACATCGGCTTTGACGTCGAAAACATCGGGCTCGCGCTGACCGGTCCAGTGACGATCCGCCTGAATTGGCATGACACCGGTCGCGACCAGACGCTGTCCGTCTGGAGCATCGGACAGATAGATCGGCCCGACCTCGAACAAGGCCGCCCCGGCCTGGCCACGATCGGCATTGGCCTGCATGGCGGTCAGCAGATGAATCAGCGCCGTCGGACGCATCACGTCCAGCTCGGAGGAAATCGGATTTTCCAGGACCAGACCTTCACCATGGCCGCCGAACAACGCGGCCTGTGACGTCTCGCAGAAAGACCAGGTCACGGCTTCACCATAGCCACGTCCGGCCAGAGCGCGGCGGGCATACCGCGCGCGAAGTTGCATCGGCGTCGCCGGTGCTTCGCGACGGCCGGGCAGGCGCGGCAGGGACGTGGCGTCGAGATGATCGAAACCGTGAATGCGGGCGACTTCCTCGACCAGGTCAGCTTTCTGGGAACAGTCCAGACGCCAGCTCGGCACTCCGACCGTCAGGACATCGCCATCACCGGCCGGCTCAAATCCGAGCGTTTCCAGGATCCGCACGATCTCGTCACGCGGCAGGTCCAGGCCAGTCAGGCGCTGGACCTCGGTGATTGGAAACTCGATGTCCGCCGGCTTGGCCGGGACCTCGCCCGCGACCAGAACCTCTGAGGCTTCCCCACCACAGATCTCCAGAACGAGGCGCGTCGCGTATTCAATGCCTTCGCGGCACGAGGCCGGGTCGACACCACGCTCATAGCGATACTTCGCATCGCTATCGATACCCGTCGCCTTGGCCGTTGCGCGCGTGATCAGCGGATCAAACCAGGCGCACTCGATGAAAACATCTGTCGTATCGCTTTCACAGCCGGAATAGGTTCCGCCCATGACACCGCCAAAGCCAAGGGCACGGGCGTCGTCAGCAATCACGCACATGCTGTCAGACGGAACATATTCCTTGTTGTCCAGCGCCTCGAACGTGTCCGCCTCTCCCGCGCCACGGCGCGCGTGAATGGCGCCGGTGAGCTTGCTGGCATCATAAACGTGCAACGGGCGGCAACGGTCGTAGGAGATCAGATTGGTGATGTCAGCCAGGGCATTGATCGGACGCAGGCCGATCGAGGTCAGCGCCTTTTTCAGCCAGTCCGGGCTCTCGACATTCTTCACGCCACGCACGACACGCCCCATGAAGACCGGGCAGGCTTCCGGCCAGTCCAGCTTGACCTCGACCGGGCACGGGTAATGGCCCGGGATTTCAGCGACCGGTACATCTTTCAGCGTGCCGATACCGGTGGCTGCCAGGTCGCGGGCGATACCGCGTACACCCAGCCAGTCGGGACGATTCGGAGTGACCTCGAAATCGAGCACCGGATCATCCTGGCCCAGGGCGACAACAGCCGGGGTTCCGACCTCCCATTCGCCCTCCAGATCGATAATGCCGTCATGATCCTCGCCGAGCTCCAGCTCCTTGGCGGAACACATCATGCCATGACTTTCCACACCGCGAATCTTGCGCGGCTTCTTGTCCAGAGCAAAGTCCAGGCCGGGAATATAGGTCCCAAGCGGGGCGTAGACGGCAAACATGCCAGCACGGGCGTTAGGGGCACCGCAGACGATCTGTTTCTCCCCATCCCTGGTGTCGACCGTGCACACACGCAGCTTGTCAGCGTCAGGGTGTTTGACCGCGTCCTTGACGTAACAAACGGTAAACTCACCGAATTTCTCGGCCGGATTGTCGATATCCTCGATCTCCAGACCGGCCATGGTCATGGCCGCAGCAATCTCGTCCAGAGAAGCCTCGGTCTCGAGGTGATATTTCAGCCAGGAAAGAGGGAATTTCATAGCAATCTTCCTTAGCTAAGGCCGGTGGCCAGATTGGCCTGGAGCAGAGGGCTGAAGCCGTAATGGGCCAGCCAGCGCTTGTCGGAATTGAAGAAATCACGCAGGTCCGGCGCGCCGTATTTCAGCATCGCCAGGCGATCCACGCCCATGCCGAAGGCAAAGCCCTGGTATTCGTCCGGATCGAGGCCGCAATTGCGGATCACGTTCGGATGGACCATGCCACAGCCCAGGATCTCCATCCATTTATCGCCCTGGCCGACCTTCACGGCCTGGCCGACACGCTCATACTTCACATCCATCTCGGCAGAGGGTTCGGTGAAGGGGAAGTGGTGCGGACGAAATTGCGCCTCGACCTTGTCGGTCTCGAAGAAGGCGGCGATGAAATCCAGCAGAACGCCCTTGAGGTGACCCATATGGGTGCCCTTGTCGATGACCAGGCCTTCGACCTGGTGGAACATCGGCGTGTGGGTCTGGTCCCAGTCACAGCGATAGACACGGCCCGGCGCGATGATGCGGATCGGCGGACCCTGCTCGAGCATGGTACGGATCTGGACCGGTGAAGTGTGCGTGCGCAGGACCTTGCGATTGCCGTCCGCATCCGGCTGCATGAAAAACGTGTCCTGGGTATCGCGGGCGGGATGGCCTTCCGGAAAATTCAGCGCGGTGAAGTTGTGGAAGTCGTCCTCGACATCGGGACCTTCCGCCACGGCAAAACCCATATCGGCAAAGATCACCGCCAGCTCTTCCATCACCTGGGTGATCGGGTGCAGCGAACCTTGCGGCTGTGGACGCACCGGCAGGGAAATGTCCACCGTCTCGCTGGCCAGGGCTGCATCAAGTGCTGCGTTCTCCAGCATATCCTTGCGCGCCGTGATGGCATCATTGAGCCGGGTCTTCAGGCCATTGAGGGCCGGGCCCATGACCTGGCGCTCTTCCGGACTCATCTTGCCCAGCCCGCGCATCATCAGGCTCACAGAGCCCTTCTTGCCGAGCGCGGAAACGCGAATTTCATCGAGACCAGCCTCATCACCGGCAGCTTCGATCTGGGAGAGGACATCGCGTTCAAGCGTGTCGAGATTGGACGTGTCTGTCATGCTGTGACCCTTACCTGTCGTGCAGGGTTTAACGGCTGATTTTTCAAGTGTCGACCGGAAGGCGCGGTCATTCTTTTGTCTGGCGGCTTCGCCACCGCACCCACTCCCCCGCTTCGCGGGACCTCGCCCATCAAGGGCGAGGAAGTTTTCTCCTTTCCCTTGATGGGAAAGGTGGACCGCAGCGCAGCTGCGGGTCGGATAGGGTGCGGCGGCGAAGCCGCCAAAGAAAAGGCCCGCGGGCGGTGCGCCTGCGAGCCTCTTCCGGAATTCCTGTTAGCCGGGATCAGCCCAGCGCAGCGCGCGCCTGGTCAACCAGGGCCTTGAACGCTTCCGGCTCGCGGATGGCGATGTCGGAGAGAACCTTGCGGTCAACTTCGATGCCAGCCTTGGTCAGGCCGTTCATAAAGACCGAATAGGTCATGCCGTGCAGACGGGCGCCAGCATTGATACGCTGGATCCAAAGGCTGCGGAAATTGCGCTTCTTGGCACGGCGGTCACGGTAAGCGTACTGACCAGCCTTCTCCACGGCCTGAACGGCTGTGCGGAACTGCTTACGGCGTGCGCCGTAATAGCCTTTGGCTTTCTTGATGACTTTCTTGTGGCGGGATGCGGTCGCCGGTCCGGATGTAACTCGAGACATATTGGTGTGCTCCTAACTCGGTGCCAGCGGCCTAGAGGCCGTTCGGGAGGTACTTTTTGACGATCCGTGCGTCCTGGGCAGACAGGGTAGTCTGACCGCGCTTGTTACGGATCTGCTTGGGGGTACGCTTGATCATGCCGTGACGCTTGCCAGCTTGTCCGGCCTTGATCTTGCCCGAGGCGGTGAGCTTGAAGCGCTTTTTAGCGCCGCTCTTCGTCTTCATCTTCGACATTTACATCTCCTTTTCAGGACCGGTTTGACCCAGTCCGTTCGATGGGTTCAGCGCACGGGCATGTCGATCGGGCCCAATACGCCATTTCTCAAAGAGCGGGCGTTATACGCGGATATGCCGTGATTGCAAGCGCGGATGCGAGTCTAGCGGCCCGCGGGCGCATCGTCTTCGCACATGCCGCAATCGCGTTCGTGGACGTGCCCACGGCGGCGGCGCTGGTTGTAGTTCAACCCGTGCGCGGCCGCGACGATTGTGACGCCGACCAGGGTCAGGATGGTTTCGATCGTCGCGCTGAACAAATGGGACGCGCCAAGCCCCATCAGGACAAGCCCGACAAGGCCGGCCAGCAGAAGGCGCCAACTGCCATCGGAGATCTTCACGCCCCACCCCAGGGCGATAACGGAAACAGGCGCTGCGATGGCAAGCAGGATCAGGTGCCACTCGTGTGCAAGGCCGATCTGTTCCGCCACGCCGGGCGCAAGCAGGGGCGCGGCAACGGCAGCTGCCGGGAAGACAAGACAATGCACCACGCAAACGGCCGACAGGGCAACGCCGCCGAAATCAAGTTGGTTGTGGGGATTGTGGGACATGCCGTCCGGGTACTCCGCGCTCACAGTGAGGTGATGATATAGTATAACGGCGAGCGACTGCCAAGCATCCAGACGGCCCTGCGCATGAAAAAAGAGCGGCCCGTCGAGGCCGCTCCATTGTCCACGTCTGTAGCGCGTATCAATCGCGGGCCTGGTCGAAACCCATTTCCGAGATCTGAAGCTCGGCCGCAAAGGAATCGTCTTCCATGTAGGTCCCAACCCAGATGTCATAGACACCGCTCTCCGGGTTTTCGAAGGCAAGCCCCGGATTAAACCCGATCTCGTCGTCATTGCAGACCCAATCGCCGCTCGGCGTGTTAATCACCAGGGTCGGGTCATTGCCGTCTGCATAGGCGGAGATGAACAGGTCCAACTCTCCGGCAGTGTAGCGCAGCTCATAGTCGGGGGCCGCCGAAACATATCCGCGACAGGACCGGTTGGCGCCAGATGCCGCCTCTACCGGCCCGCCAGCGATCAGATCGATGCGGTGAGGGTCCGGCAGGAAGCCCGCTTCCAGATCGACCGATCCATAATTGGCGTCGAGACTGATATCGAGCGTCGCATCCATGCCGTACTCGTCACCAAAGGCCAGCTCGGAGATGTGCAGGGTTGCGGGGATCGGGTCACGTTCGGAATAGGTGCCGACCCAGATATTGTAGAGGCCTGACTGCGGCTCATCGAAACGCAGGCCCGGATTGAGATCGCCCGCACTGTCATCATCACAGTGCCAGCTGCCATCGGGAGCGTTCACAACCATGGTGATATCACCTTCGGACGACGCCGAAAGATAGAGATCAAGCATCGCCGCATCATATTCCAGGTTGAAATCCGGCTGTCGGGTGGTGAAGCCGCGACAATTCTGGCCGACAGCTTCAAATACATCCTGATCGCCGCCCGCATAGAGCGCTATATTGTGGGGATCAGGCGCGAACCCTGCATCAAGCGCGACGCCGCCATAATTGGGGGTGGCATTCCACTCGAGAAGCGGCGGTCCTGACGTGTCGCCGAGAAAGCCGAGCTCGGAGACATACAGCGTCGCATCGACGCCACTGCCACCATCAAACACCCCCCCCCAAACCGCGTAACGACCCGACTGCGGATCACGAATACGCACGCCCGGGTTCAGGTCACCGGCCGTATCGTCATCACAATGCCAATTCCCATCCGGACCAGAAATGATCAGCGTCGTGTCGTTTTCGGACTGCATGGACACATAGAGATCGAAAACATCATCGGCATCATAATCGATCCAGACATCCGGCTGTTGCGAGATGGAACCCCAGCACTGGTTCTGCGTTGATCGCGCGCCATCAACATCACCACCAACCTGAAGGCTCATGGTCCGCGGGTCATCATCAAACCCTGCGCGCAAATTCATGCGCCCATGATCCGGTTGCAGATCGCGGTCAGCGGATCGGGAAAAACGATTAGACGTATCAAATCCGATTTCTGAGATGTGAAGCTCACCGGGTGTGTAACCATCACCATAACCCAGCGATCCCACCCAGATGTCATACTCACCGGAGATCGGGTCAGAGATGGCGACGCCCGGGTTCAGGCCATGCCCCATGGCATCGTCATTACAGTGAAAGCTCCCGTCCGGTGCGCGCACCACCATGGTGCCATCCGTGTCAGAGCCGGCCGCGAAATAAAGCGAGAACGCCCCGGCCTCATAATCGAGTGAGAACGAGGGCTGATGGGTAATGAAACCCGCGCATTGCTGGTCGAGATTTTGAGCGGCGATGGCGCCCCCGGCCTGGATGTCGACGGAGCGTGGATCACCGGAAAAACCGGCTTCCAGACGCATCGATCCAAAAGCCGGCTGGGCATCCCAGTCCTGGGCCGATGCCGCGCCCGTTGCAGCTGCGAAACATGTGGTTGCGAGTATCCAGTTACGTAGTTTCATCTGCTCATCTCCCCTGATAGAGCGTCATGGTTCACCGGGCGATTTCTGAAACCTTCAGAACTGCCGGAGCGTTGATATCGGCCGCGTAGCTGCCCACCCATACAAGGTAGCTGCCGGAGTTCGGCCGGGTGTATTCGATACGTGGGTTAGTGCCTTGCCCGCTGTCATCGTCACAATGCCAGGCATTGTCGGGCCCCAGTATGACGAGCGTGGCGTCAATGCTGGAAAAAGCGCTGAAAATCAGCGGGAATGAACCCGCATTATAGTAGATCTCGACACTGGGTTCGTCAGTGATATTGCCCGGGCAGGAACTGCGGATGGCGCTGCCGGAATGCACCGGTCCACCGGCTTCCAGGTCAAATTCATATGGATCGGGGGTAAAGCCGGCAGAGAGGTAAACCCCGCCCCAGCGTGGCGCAAGCTCGGCGTCCTGCGCTGTGGCAGGCGCGCTGCAGACGATCGAGGCCAGAGCCAACGATGTCAGGCGTGCGATCATAAGTCCCCCTAGGAAACCAATCTGAACATGCTTCGTACCCGTGTGCAATCATCACACACGTGTCAGCAAGATGAATTCTTGTCGCAGGGCGCTGAATTCACCCTGAACATGACCGCCCTCAAAGCGGCCATATTCGGTCAGGAAAAGGGCTTGATTGGGAAG
>CBFHQE010000015.1:0-32057 GCA_965657935.1 Maricaulis sp.
CAAAGAAGCTGACCGAGGCATAGCTCTCGTCTTCCAGCGCCGGCAGGGTGATCGCGACCGGTCCGTCGGTAACATCATACATGCAACCGGAATAGATGATGTCCGGGCTGGGCCGAACGACAGTGCGGGCCGTCTCGTCAATGGGCGGGAAATGTCCGGCACGATTGGGCTCGCCGCCCAGCGTCTCGAACCGCTCCATCGCCTTGCCCATGATAAAGCCGGGCAAGATGCCCATCATTGCCTGGAAACCCAGCACAAGCCCGACGAGACCGGCGCCGACCGGGATCAGGATCTGTCTCATGACGCACCCCCACAGGCCAGGCGCTCGACGACAGGCATGACCGCGCGAGACGGATCATCGACAATGGCATCCGCCGGGTTGTAGAGCCGCAGAGTGAGATTGAAATCCCCTGCATTTTCAGGACTTAACCAGTGACCGATCGCCGGTCGTTGCGACACCGAAACGACAAATCCGGTTTCTTCCGGGCCGATATCATCGGCGGAAATCGAATAGGCGCCTGGCCCGCCCACGGGCAGGAAATCATCCTCGGCATACAGCGTCAGGCTCCACCAGCGGGCATCCGGGCGGTCGGTAAACAGAACGCGGTAATCACACCCTGCCTCGAGCGGACGGCCCTCGCTGTCGGCATCGGCCGAAAAATAGATCGTCTCGGACCGGTTCAATGCCAGGAGTCCGCGCCGCGCCACGACGGCCCGGACCATGTCCGGCGCGTCAGGCGACCCGACATGGATATTCGTCCGCCAGGGCCCGACACTGACACCACCAAAATCGGCTGGTCCGAAGACCAGGAACACGGCCCCCGCAGCGCCCAGCACCACACCGCCCGCCCCGGCGAGAAGAGATCGCATAATCATGTCTGGAGTTTAGACACACAAAAGGCCCGGTGGAAACCGGGCCTTCTATTCATTCCAAAATCGCTTCGCTCTACGCATCCACCTCGGCGTCGAGGGCGTTTTCGGTGATGAAGTCGCGGCGGGGTTCCACCACATCGCCCATCAGTTTGGAGAAGAGTTCGTCGGCCGTATCAGCGTGCGTCACGGAGACCTGGAGCAGCGAACGCGCATCCGGGTCCAGCGTGGTTACACGCAGCTGGTCCGGATTCATCTCGCCAAGACCCTTGTAGCGCTGAATCTTCATGCCCTTGGCGCCGGCCGCCACAACGGCGTCGATCAGCTGGGTCGGGCTGGTGATATCCACCGAACCGGACTTGGGCTGATAGAGTGCACGGCCCTCATAGTCCGAAGCGATAGCGGTGCTACGTTCGCTGAGGCGGCGCGCATCCGGGCTTTCACGCAGATGGGGATCCAGCACAACCGTTTCGGTCACGCCACGCACATCACGCCAGAAGAGGAGTGCATCTTCTTCATTGAGGCGGCCAGACCAGTTATCCTCGCCCTCATCCGCATAACGGTTGAGGCGCGCCACGGCATCCTCGATTGCCGCCGCATCCGGTTCGGCAACAAGCGCTCCACCCAGGGCAGCCGCTTCCAGCGCAAAAGCCGGGGCACGTGCCTTCAGACGCTCTGTCGACAGTTTGACCAGGCGCGCCGCTTCGACACGATCAGCAAGATCGGCTCCGGTAATCACCTCTCCGGAAGACAGGGTGAGACGGGCGTCATTCACGCCTTCCTCAACCAGGTAAGCGTCCATTTCCGGCTGATCCTTCACATAACGTTCGGACCGGCCCTTCATGATTTTGTAGAGCGGAGGCTGGGCAATATAAAGATGCCCGCGCTCAATGAGCTCCGGCATCTGCCGGTAGAAGAAGGTGAGCAAGAGCGTACGGATGTGAGCGCCGTCGACATCAGCATCGGTCATGATGATGACCTTGTGATAGCGCAGCTTGTCATAGTCGATCTGATCACGGCCGATGCCCGTGCCCAGCGCCGTGATCAGCGTTCCGACCTGTTCCGACGACAGCATTTTGTCAAAACGCGCGCGCTCGACATTGAGAATTTTACCGCGTAGCGGCAGCACGGCCTGGTTTTCGCGATGACGCCCCTGCTTGGCAGAACCACCAGCAGAGTCACCCTCTACGATGAAGAGTTCAGACTTGGCCGGATCCTTCTCCTGGCAGTCTGCCAGCTTGCCCGGAAGCGAGGTGATATCCAGCGCCGACTTTCGGCGTGTCAGTTCTCGCGCCTTGCGAGCAGCCTCACGGGCCGCCGCAGCCTCGATGATCTTGCCAACGATCTGCTTGGCTTCGTTGGGATGTTCCTCGAACCATTCCGACAGCGCTTCACCGACAATGCCTTCCACTGCAGGGCGCACTTCTGAGGAGACCAGCTTGTCCTTGGTCTGGGAGGAGAATTTGGGATCCGGAACCTTGGCGGAGAGGACGCAAGTCAGACCTTCACGCGCATCATCGCCGGAGATCGAGACCTTAGCCTTGGCAGCCAGGCCGGAAGAGTTGGCGTAGGAATTGATGATCCGTGTCAGCGCCCCGCGGAAGCCGGCGAGGTGGGTTCCGCCATCGCGCTGCGGGATGTTGTTGGTAAAGCAGAGGACATTCTCGTGATAGCTGTCATTCCACTCCAGAGCCGCCTCGACGCTGACGCCCTCCCGCTCGCCCTGGATCAGAACCGGCGGTGTGAAGATCGGCGTCTTGTTGCGGTCGAGGTGGCTGACAAAGGCGGCCACGCCGCCCTCATAGACCATCGTTTCCTCGAACGGATCGGCCTCACGTTCATCCCGGAGGACAATGGTCACGCCGGAGTTCAGAAAAGCCAGTTCGCGCAGACGGTGCTGCAGCGTCTCGCGGGAAAACTCGATCATCGAGAACGTGTCAGTGGACGGGAAGAAACGCACTTCCGTGCCCTTTTCACCTTCGGCTTCACCGGTGACCTTGAGATCTTCCACGGCCTCACCGCGGCGGAAACGCATGTAGTGTTTCTTGCCCGCACGCCAGATGGTCAGGTCCATCCAGTCTGAAAGCGCATTGACCACCGACACACCAACGCCGTGAAGACCGCCGGATACCTTGTAGGAGTTCTGGTCAAACTTACCGCCGGCATGCAGCTGGGTCATGATCACCTGGGCCGCGGAGACGCCTTCCTCGGCATGAATGTCGGTGGGAATACCGCGGCCATCATCGCGCACGCTGGCCGAGCCATCTGCGTGCAGCGTAACCGTCACGGCCGTACAGTGACCCGCCAGGGCTTCGTCGATCGCGTTGTCGACGACCTCGTAGACCATGTGGTGGAGGCCGGAACCATCATCGGTATCACCGATATACATGCCCGGACGTTTGCGGACCGCGTCGAGGCCTTTGAGGACCTTGATGCTGTCTGCGCCATATTCGTGATTCGCCTGTTCAGTCATAGGGTTTTGTACCCTGTTCGCTTGAGTCCGGCTAGTCGCGCGCACACGCACGCGTACGCGCGCGTGAGTCGCCCCTCCAGCCAACCGAACAGTCACGCATTGCCGCTTGTTAAGTTGTCCGCGGAAACCTTTTCAAATATTACTTATCGTATTATTTAGGAGTACAGTATGAAACAGACACTGCTGGCAACCGTCGCCATGCTGTGGTTTTCCGGAACCACGATCGCTGATGAAACTCGGATTGTCCTACCGATGTCCCTGGACACCGGCAGGCCGGTCATCTCGGCCATGATTGACGGGCACGGCCCCTACACCTTCACCATCGACACTGGTACCAGCCGATACGGAATAGGCAGCCTGAACCCGACCATCGCCGAGACGCTTGAAAGGGCGCCTGACAACATCGCGCGGGTCAGCAGCGGTCCGGGATCAACGCCTGTCGAGGTACCCCTGTTCGAGTTCGACAGCTTAATCGCCGGCGGCCAGGATTTCGGCAGCGTTTCCTTGATGAGCTATGGCGCCGGGCCCGCATCCCGCATGGCGACGGACGGGCTGATCGGCCCCTCTGCTTTCAATGGCTATGTCACTGAATTCGACTATGCCCAAGGCGAGTTCCGTATTCTCGACATACCCAGTGTCGAACCGGAAAACTGGATCGGTTTCACGGATCGCGCGCCCATGCTCTTCACGTCAATCGAGGTTGGCGGGCTGGAGATGACAGCCGTGATCGACACCGGCGCTCCGGGCGCGCTCAGTGTACCACGGCGCTATGAAGACCAGCTTGATCTGGACGGCCCGGCCGAGACTGTCGGCCAGGTAGAATTAATCGGACGCACAATGGATATCCGCCGCGCTCCGCTGGAGTTTGCCCTCGAGGTCAGCGATGCCGACTTCCCGCTGGAATCCGTGCGCTTCAACCCGTTTCCCTACGCCAATATCGGGTCAGGAGCGCTACGCGGCACAACCCTGATTATCGACTGGCCAAACGAGAGATGGGCAATCATTGGCGAGAGTACGCCGCGCTATTTTCAGCCCTGATGCACATGAACCGCTTGCCTTTTATCGCGGCGGCGGCTATCTCCCGCCGCGATGAAAAAAATGAATATGTTGATGGGAGCGACCGTCGCTCTCACCCTCGTCACGACCGCACCGGTCCTGGCGAGCCGCTCCGAACCCGGTTCGGATGATTGTCAAAACAGCGCTGCCCTGTCGGCTGATGAAGCCCGGGTCTGCGCCAATTTCCACAACATGGTCGAAGATGCGCGCCGCCTTGATGCGGACGCGGTGCTGGATCATTTCTGGTCAGACGGATTTACCGCTGCGTTAGCGGGCGAACTGGTTCGGGACTTCCCGGGCTGGGCAGGTGACTACCGGGCCCTGCTGTCGACGACCGAAAGCCTGGACCGTGTCGACTTTCCGCAAGTTGTGGTCCGCACCATTACAGAAGATACCATCCTGCTGCTCAACACCTATGACCAACGGATCGTACTGCAATCGGGAGACGTGCTGGAGCCTACGGGCTATGGCACCCAGGTCTGGGTTCGCCGCGAAGGCGAATGGCGCATCATCCATATCGCTGGCGAATAAATCCTACAAAATATAGCCCGCTGTGTTGGCCCAGGAATGTAACAGAACCGGGGCCAACAAACTGCCCGTTGCAGCGCGGACATAGACCCAGAAACTCGCGTAGATGAACGGGAGGATGTCTCCCGCGATAAAGGCAACATCCCAGTCTGCATCAACGCGCAAAGCATGGCTGACATAGAAGATCAGGATCGTGATCAGTGCGCCCCAGCCAACCGGCACACCGAGCAGGTTGAGCGTCGGGCGGAATGCCCGTTCCAGCATCAATAACAGAATTCCGCGATACACGAGCTCCTCATCCAATGAGGGCATCGTTAGCTGGTAGGTCCAGTCGGCCAGCTCAGCAGAGCTGGTTCCTGGCCAGTACCAGAAAACAAAAGCCGCATTGGCCACGGCGACCAGCGCCGCGAAGGTCCAGCCCCATTTCACAGCCGGACCGGTTTGACGCAATGTCAGCCCCCATTCCATCCGGCTGTTGCGCAGGAAAACGAACCGAAGACGAGAGAGAAGATCGTGCCTGCAATCTTGCCCTCCCAATTGTAACGACCACCGATCAGGTTGGGCAGTATTCCATCGATCAGTCCTAGGAACAGCACAAGCTTGTGGACAAAGAAAAAGGCGACTGCCGCAGCAAACCAACCCCAATCAATCCGGCCATGCAGGACCGTAGCGACGAGCAGGCCCAATATGGCCAGAACAGCTGTCTCAGCGATAATCTGATTGAAAATTCCGAAACTCACACGCGCCCCCGCTGGCCTGACCGTTCCTAACTGACAATCAACATAACCCCGATTGCGCTCATCACCACTCCGGTGACCACATCCGTGCCCCGACGAACCGCCGGCGTCTGCATCCAGTCCCGCGCCTTGTGCGCACCGACAATATAGAAGCCGGCCGCCGGGATGGAGAGCACGATCATGATCGCGACCATCGCCGCGTAGCTCCAGGGCGTGATCGCCTCGACCGGAATGAAGGCCGGGACAAGGGTCAGATAGAAAACAATGGGTTTGGGATTGGATAGAGGCATGGCAACGCCAGCGATATAGGTCGCGGCCCATCCTCGTTTGGAACCCGTTGGAAAGACGGGCTTGGGACGCGACCCTGTATACGCACTCCAAAACGCCCTGAAGGCCATGTAACCGAGATAACCCGCGCCGATAATCTTGGCGATCAGCCAGAACGTGCCCAGCTGCTCCGCAACCGCCGCAAGGCCGGTCACGGCAAGGGTGAACCAGAAGATATCACCTGTCAGAATTCCCACACCATACATCGCCGCGTGCCAGGGCCCTGCGTCGAGTGTCCGTGCGATCATCGCGGCAATACCGGGGCCCGGCGTGAGGAAGAGGACGATCAGCGCACCGGCAAACAACGCCATGTTCTCGACGGTCATTGCGCGGCTTCCGTGACCAGGTATCCGTAGGCGAAATCGGCGATCGCGTGCACAAATTCCTCATCCGTGATCGTCATCATCGCAGCCACACCATGAGCGCCGTAGAGCCCTCGCTCGGCCAACGCCGTATTGAAATGATAGGCCATCATCTGGCCCGCCTCGGCAGGGTCACGCCGCACCTCGTCGGGGAAGGCCAGAACCAGCGCCTCAAATCCCTTGGCTCCCGCTTCCAGCAGATCATCCCACTCGTCCCCAATCAGATCCGGGCGAAGGCGTGAATACAGATGAGCCGCGGCGATAATGTGTTTTTGCGCCTGCATGAAAGCCCAGGATTTTTCGGCAATCTGGCGCAGTACGCCACGCAGGCCATCCGTCGGATCCACTTCAATACCGCCCGCTTCGCCGTGGAGCTCATCGAGGCGAGAGCGATAGATCTCGAATAGAACGGGGATGAATGCGTCCTTGTTCTCAAAGCGCCGGTAGACCGTTCCCACAGCCAGGCCCGCCTCCTTGGCGATTTCGGCCACTGTGATGTTTTCAAACGTTTTTTTGCGAAGGCAACGCTCCAGCGAGACCACCAGCTTGTCGCGGGTGGCACGCGAGCGCGATTGCAATGCAGGGCGGGCGCCTTGACTCACTCGATTCTCCATTCTATATGTGAACGCGAATTCGCATTCACATATTAGTCTCGCATGTCAAATCCGCTACAGCAAGACGTGAACTGGAAAGGTAAGCACATGAACACGGTTTTCACCTGGATTTCGCAGGAACCCGCGCTGGCCGCCGGCCTCGCCGCCATCGCCATCCTCTTTATCAACAATTACCTCACCGAGGGACGCGAGAAGGCCCGCATCCAAAGCGGGGTCGAGGGCGCCCGCCTAAAGGTCTACAACAAGGTGATAGTGCATCTCTGGCTGCTGGCGGCTGTGACCGCGGGCGTCTGGCTGATGTCCGGTCGTGATACCGGATCGCTGGGCCTGGGCATGGGCGTGGACGGATGGCGCAGCTGGCTGGCCTGGGGCCTGGCCGCTGCGGGTGCGATGTATTTCATCTGGACCGTGATGACGATGGCGTTTTCGGCCAAATCCCGCGACAGCATCCGCAAACAGATCGGTGATGCCGGCGATCTCGACCTCATCCGTCCTGAAAACCAGGTCGAATACCGCCGTTTTCACTGGGTTGCCCTGACAGCCGGCATCACCGAGGAAATCATCTTCCGTGGTTTCCTGCTCGGAGTCTTTGCCCTGTGGATGCCAATCCCGGCGGCCGCCGCGCTGGCCGTTGTGATCTTCATCCTCGGCCACGCCTATCAGGGCGTTGCCGGCATGCTTCGCATTGTGCCGATCTCGGTTGGCCTGACCCTGATTTTCCTGCTGAGCGGGTCGCTGTGGCCCGGCATCATCCTGCACGCCCTGGCCGATCTGGTTGGCGGCGCAGTCTTCCAGATCCTCAATGCCAATGAGGAAGAGGACCAGGCTGCCGCAGCGTCGGTCTGATCAGGCAACGCTCACCAGGCCCGGTGCGATCTCGAAATACTGGGCCTGGTCCGCAAAGGGTTCAAAAAGGACCCGCTCCACACCGGTCAGCCAGGCTTGGCTGCCGGTGGCCAGGATTTCCCGGCTCAACCCTTCCCGACGCGCCGCATCCAGGTGCGCGCAGGCCTCATCGAACAGCAAGAGTGGCACCAGCCCGGCCTGACGGGACAGGACCCTGGCCTGGGCCAGCGTCAGGGTCAGGATCAGAGCCTTCTGCTCCCCGGTCGAACAATCCCCAGCCGGCTGCTGCTTCTCCCGATGGGAAGCCAGCAGCTCGGTTCGGTGGGGTCCCGCAGTCAGTGTCCGCCCCGCCGCCGCGTCCCGAGAACGCCCGTTACGCAGAGCTTCGGCAAACCGGTCCTCGACCTCACCAATCTTCATCCCCTCGGCCAGATCACTCTCAACCGCACCGTCGAGTGAAAGATCCGCCTTTGGAAAAACACCTTCCGGGCGCACATCAATCTCTGCCTGAAGACGGATCAAGGCATCCAGGCGGGCCGCGGCCATGGCAACACCATGTCCGGCCATCTCCATCTCCAGCGCTTTGAGCCAGCTATCATCCGGCTGACCATCATCGAGCAGTTTCTGTCGGCGTGTGCGCAATTTCTCATAGGCATTAGCCGCCTCTCCCAGTGCGGGATCGGCCGCATAGACGAGGCGATCAAAGAATTTCAGACGATCAGCGCGCGGCCCCGCAAACAACCGGTCCTGGGCGGGCGTCAACCAGATCATCGGCATCATACGCGCCAAATCGTGGATCGTGGCTGGCTCACCTTCCAGGCGACATTCGCGGCGCGCACCGGCGCGTGCGCCAACACCAAGTCGAAACACATCGCCGCGGCTTTCCAGCTCGGCATACACGCCCCACGCCGACGCGGCCTGGCCATCCTGCTTGCGGGCCACCTGATCCGCGCCGGCAGAGCGCAGGCCCTTGCCGGGGGCGAAGAAGGAAACCGCCTCCAGGAGATTGGTTTTTCCAGATCCATTGGCGCCGTAGAACGCCAGCGGTCGGCGGTCGATCTCGAGGTCCAGCGCGCCGTAGGAACGGTAATCGGTAAGGCGTAAACGACGAACCGCCGCAGGCGGGACCTGCGGCGGCTTTACGCTCATGTCAGTATAATCCGACGTCACACGCGCAGCGGCATCAGCACGTAAAGCGCGTCCGCATCGCCGCTATCGGTAACCAGCGCCGGAGATGCACTGTCAGCAAAATGGAAAAGCGCTTCATCACCCTCGATCTGGGAGGCGACATCGAGCATGTAGCGCGCATTGAAACCAATGGCGAAACCCTCGTCCTTGTAGGACACGGCGAGTTCTTCCTCGGCCTGTCCGCTCTCCGGATTATTCACCGCCAGCGTCAGGCTATCCGAACCCAATGACAGCTTCACAGAACGGGACTTTTCGACAGAGATCGTCGCAACGCGGTCTACCGCTTCGGCAAATCGCTTGTTCTCGACCGACATTGTGCGGGTGTTTCCGCGTGGAATAACGCGCTCATAGTCCGGGAAAGCACCATCGATCAGCTTTGACGTCAGCGTGGCATTGCCCAGTTTGAAACGGATCTTGCCTTCGGAAACGGAGACTTCGACCTCGTCATCGGCATCCTCGAGCAGGCGACGCACTTCCTGTACGGTCTTGCGCGGCACGATAACACCAGGCATGCCGTCGGCCCCTGTCGGCAAGTTGATCTCGGACAAGGCAAGACGCACACCATCGGTGGCGACAGCGCGTAATGTTTTGCGACCATCGGTCTCTGCAGCGTGCAGATGAATGCCGTTGAGATAATAACGCGTTTCTTCAGTCGAGATCGCGAAACGCGTCTTGTCGATCAGGCGAACCAGATCGGCACCTGAGACCGTGAACCGGTGCTCAAGCGCCTCGGAGGGCATCACCGGGAAATCACCCGGCGGCAGGGATGGCAGGGAAAAGTTTGAGCGCCCGGCCTTAAGCGAGATGCGAGGATCACTGCCACTCATCTCCAGAGTCACATCAGCACCGTCCGGCAGCTTGCGCGCAATGTCGTAAAGCGTGTGCGCCGGGGCCGTGAACAGGCCTTCACCGTCGCTGGTCGCCTCGGTGACTTCCAGAATCTCGATGTCGAGATCAGTCGCGGCGAAACTCACACCATCCGGACCTGCGGAGATCAGAACATTGGACAGGATCGGGATCGTATTTCGCTTTTCGACCACGGCCTGCACGTGACCCAGTGCTTTAAGGAGCGCGCCTCGCTCGATTGTCAGCTTCATGTCTCGTTCCGCTATCAGCGTCAGTAAGGCAGTGCCGTGAAAACAAATCAGCGACACCGAATAAGGTGGGGTGGAAGAGGATACATGAAAAAGCGTAACCGCAAGAACTTTATCCAGCGGTTACGCAAAAATCTCGTGTCAGATGCCACGCAGAGACCGCGTCAGCGCGTCCACATCCTGCGCGATCGGGTCACCGCAATCGAGCATGGCTGTGACCTTATTGACCGCATGGATCACTGTGGAGTGGTCACGGCCACCAAACCGTCGACCGATATCCGGCAGGGAACGCGTGGTCATCGTCTTGGACAGATACATGGCCACATGGCGCGGACGCACGACGGACTGGGTCCGGCGCTTGGAGCAAATATCCGCTGCCGTCACACCAAAATGGGTAGCAACAGCTTTCTGGATCTCATCCACCGTCAGGCGCTTCTCAGAGGTCAATGACAAATCACGCAGGGCACTTGTGACCGCTTCCATGGTGACCGGCAGGCCCAGCAGGGCGGTACGGCAGATCACATTGTTGAGCACACCTTCCAGCTCCCGTGCGCTCGAAGTTATGCGGGCGGCCAGAAAATCGCGGACCGCTTCTGGCACATCCAGGGCCGGGTAGTGGCATTTCGCCTGGGCGATCTTGCAGTCCAGGATCTGACGTCGCAGATCCAGGTCCGGCTTGGAAAGCGGACAGGACAGGCCGCCGATCAACAGGGACCGCAAGCGATTATCGCTCATCGGCAGATCCTGCGGCGGTTTGTGAGACGCCAGAACGACCTGTTTGTTCTCGGCGATCAGCGCTGCGATCGTATGCAGGAATTCGTCTTCGGTCTTAGGCTTGCCGGCGATGAAGTGTACATCATCAATCAGGAGATAATCGACACTACGGACCGTCTCCTTGAACTTTATGGTATCGCGTTCTTTCATCGCGGTGACAAAACCGGACAGAAACTCCTCAGCTGTCAGGTAAAGCGCCTTGCGACCCGGCATGTTCTGCTGAACAGCTGAACTGACGGCATGCATCAGGTGCGTCTTGCCGACACCGTAATCGCCGTAGAAGAAGACCGGGTTGAACGGCGGGCTTGCCGCCGAAACCATGGTACGCGCTGCCGCTGCAGCGACTTCATTGGCCGGACCCACACGAAAACTGTCAAAGGTGAAACGCGGCTCGATCTGGTCGGCGGCTTCAATACTCTTTTCAGTCGTCTTTCTGGAAGACTCCGCAACCACCGGATGAGCTTCGGCCTGGCCGTCAGCCAGGATCTGAATCTCGGTGAACTGAGAGTCCAGTTCAGCCCAAAGTCCACGAATTCTGGCGCCCGCATGGTCCTCGACCCAATCGCGATTGAACGTGCTCGGCGCGAGCACGATAACAGCTCCGGATTGCGAGCGTCGGACACGCAGACGCGCGATTTCCTGCGAATAAAGAGCGTCCCCGAACTCGTCTCTCAGGGTTGCCCGAACCTTACGCCAAACAGTCGAAATTGCATCTGCTTCCAGGGTCTCAAACACGACCGGATTTGCTTCAGCAACAGCAATATTATTCAACGCCATCTTTTGTCACACTTCTCGAGTATCCTGCATCGAGGCAGGCGTCAGGTGTTTGTTTTGTATGGCTTAATTCCCCCCTACCCAGCTGCAGCATTAAGCGCGCTGGCACCGGATATTCCTCCGTCTGGGAATGGTCGCCCTCAGAAGCAGCAAGGTTACGCCTTGGGAGTTTTCGGTCAACTTCATTTCGCTCCTGATTCAGGAGATTCTTCGCTTGACACGGGAAACCTGTGACCGGACTGAAGCTTGGCCCCTGTGGCAGATTTGCGACTATGCGAAGAGTGTAATTTCCCTACCGGAATCGCCCCCGAATCCCGTCTCAGCGGAGTCATTTTCTGCCAGATCAAGACCTCCGTATTCAGACAAATATTTTTATTTTTGGCGTACGTTGTCAGCTTGCTAATTTTATATGATCGGATTTCGCAAGCGCAAAAAAATACGCCCGGGACGCGAGTCCCGGGCGTATTGGAATTTGTGACCTCAGAAGAGGCTTAGGCAGTCATCGACTTCACACGAGCTGCAAGGCGCGAAACCTTGCGGGAGCCCGTGTTCTTGTGAACAACGCCTTTGCCAACGGCACGCATCATTTCAGACTCTGCAGAGACCAGTGCGGTCTTCGCGGCAGCCTGATCGCCAGAAGCAATCGCCAGTTCCACCTTTTTAACAAAAGTACGAACGCGGGAGCGACGTGCCTTGTTGACGGCGGTACGGCGCGCAATTTTGCGAACCATCTTCTTGGCCGAGGATGTGTTGGCCATGGATAAACCTCTTAATACAGCCGAACCCATCTGGTCCGGCAAAATCCGTGAGCGGCGGCGTATAGGCCCTAGAGCTGCTGCCGTCAACCGTTTGAACCGTTGTTTTGCCTAACGGTGCTTGAAATGTGCAGCTCGCTTTTCGGCGAAAGCCGCCATGCCTTCTGTCTGATCCTCCAGTGCGAACTGGGACTGGAACACGCGGCGCTCGAAACGGATACCCTCGGTGAGGCCCACTTCATAGGCACGATTGATTGTCTCCTTGGTCATCATGGCGATGGGCAGGGACTTGGACGCAATCATCTCGGCCGCCTCCAGGACGACATCAAGCAGATCATCAGCTGGCACGATACGGGAGACCAGGCCAGCGCGCTCAGCCTCCTCTGCATCCATCATCCGCCCGGTCAAACACATGTCCATGGCCTTGGCCTTGCCGACAGCTCGCGGCAGGCGCTGGGTCCCACCGGCACCCGGCATAACGCCGAGATTGATTTCCGGCTGGCCGAACTTGGCGGTCTCGGACGCGATGATGAAATCGCACATCATGGCGATCTCGCAGCCACCGCCCAGCGCATAGCCGGAGACTGCAGCGATGATCGGCTTGCGGAAGCGCGCCACAGACTCCCAGGTCTCCGCGAACGGGTCGTGCGCGTACAGGCCGGCGAAATCACGCGACTGCAGCTCCTTGATGTCCGCGCCTGCGGCGAAGGCTTTCTTGGAACCGGTCAGAACCACGCAACCGATCTCGGCATCGCGCTCGAAGTCACCAAGGGCGGCGGTCAGCTCGGTGGTCAACTCATCGCACAACGCGTTGAGTGCCTCCGGGCGATCGAGCGTGATAACGCCGACGCGGCCTTCGGTTTTAACCTGGATCGTCTTGTATGCCATTGAGGCACTCCATTTGACGGCGCGCCCCGGGGGCGCAGAGAAAACCGCGCCGCTATAGCGCAGTGAACTTGCGGGGTCGATACACAATGCCCCGAAAGAGTCAGCTTTAATGTTGCGTCGACGACGACCTATCGCTGGCATTGCCCGCAAAAAAAGGTAGATCGCCCTGATTGAACGATGCGTCGAATCCTGCCCTCGCAGCCCTGTGCACCGCAGGCCTCACCCTCTCGCCCATAGGCCCGGAAACTGTGCTGGAAATAGCCCAATGCCCCGTCTGCTGACGCGAAATCGCGCAGCGTCGAGCCGCCCGCATTGATGGCATCAATAATCACCTGGCGTATCGCTGCTGTCAGGCGCTCAGCCCGCTCTCCCTTGATCGTGCGGGCTTCACGCCGCGGGCTGATCCGGGACCGGTGCAATGCCTCGCAAACATAGATATTGCCAAGCCCGGCAATGATGGCCTGATCAAGCAGGGCAGACTTGATCGGCGTGCGTCGGCCCTCGAGGGCCGAGATGAGATAGGGCGCAGAGAAATCATTGGCGTTCGGCTCCGGGCCAAGGTCCTTGAGAAAGCTGACCTCATTTTCCCGGGCCGTTTCGAACAGCGCCATGAAACCAAATCTGCGAGGATCATTATAGCGAATGGTCACCCCGCCCTCGATCTCGAAGACACAATGATCATGTTTCGGATTGGCCGGCGCCGCATGCACAAAATCACCAGGCTGCTCGTGGGAGTCATCTGCCTCGATCGAGAAACGGCCGGTCATGCCCAGATGCACGAGCAAGGTCTGTGCGTTGTCGAAGCGCAACAGGAGATATTTGGCGCGCCGGTCCAGCCGCTCGACACGAGCGCCCCTCAAAGCCGTCGCCATGCCCTGCGGAAAGGGAAAGCGCAAATCCGGCCGGTTCACCAACACCCGTTCCACCCGGCGACCGGTCATGGCCGGCTCAAGGCCTCGGCGAACTGTTTCAACTTCAGGAAGTTCAGGCATGGACAATCCTTGTGACACCGCATGCGGCGATTGGTGACAGTGGGCTTGCTGGCGCTTCACCCGCTCTTGGCCTATTTATCGCGACATGACCCAGACGCAATCTGACGAAAAAGTCTCCTTTGGTTTCAAGGATGTTGCCCGCGAGGACAAGGCCAGTCTTGTGCGCGGCGTCTTTGACAAGTCCGCTCGCCGTTATGACTTGATGAATGATCTGATGTCGGTCGGCGTTCACCGCGCCTGGAAAGACATGGTTATGACACGCGCCAATCCACAGCCCGGCGAGACCCATCTCGATGTGGCCGGCGGTACGGGCGACCTTGCCCGCAGCTTTCTGACCAAGGCCGACCGGGCCGCCAAGCGGCGCAGCGCCAAGCCCCCCGCCAAGGCGATCGTTCTGGATATCAATGAACAGATGCTGCGAGCTGGCGTAAAACGTGGATTATCCGATGAACATGCCGGACGCATTGACTGGGTAACCGGCAATGCGGAATGCCTGCCGCTTCCCGACCGTCATGTGGACTGCGTGACGATCTCCACAGGCATCCGCAATGTCACCAATCGTGACGCGGCACTGAAGGAAATGCGCCGGGTACTCAAGCCGGGCGGGCGGTTCATGTGCCTTGAATTCACGCGCCCAACCAGCCGCGCCTGGGAAAAAGTGTATGACGCCTGGTCTTTCAACGTGATGCCGGAACTCGGCGCTCTCGTCGCCAAGGATCGCGAGAGCTACCAGTATCTGGTCGAATCCATCCGTCGTTTCCCCGATCAGGAGTCATTCAAGACCGAGATCGAGGCTGCTGGCTTGCGTGAAGTCAGTTACACCAATTTCTCCGGAGGCATCGCCGCCCTGCATGTCGGCTGGCGCTAGAGCGCAGTCTCACAACAGGACCGTGCTGTGGCCGCGACTTCACGCCACCCTCGCCAAGACGCCAAAGGGGCTCTAAACCTCGCGCCATGATCTCGTCACTCCTGTCATTCCTGCGCTTGATCCGGGCCGTCTTCGTGCTCGCGCGCCATGACGCTGTCATGCCGCGTGAATACCAGTCGATGCATCCACCCCTGGCCCGCCTGCTCGGACGGGTATCACGCCTGTTCGCCATTCGCGATCGCGCCGACAATCCGGGCGAGCGACTGGCCCGTGCGCTGGAGAAGCTTGGCCCATCCTATGTGAAGTTCGGCCAGATCCTCGCGACACGAGGCGATCTGATCGGAGAGCGTTTTGCGCGCGGCCTCGCCCGCCTGCAAGACAAGATGCCGGCTTTTGACGAAGCTGAGGCACGGGCCATAGTCGAAGCAGAACTGGGCGCCCCGGTTGACGAGCTCTTCGAGGAATTCGGCCCGTCCGTCGCGGCGGCCTCCATCGCCCAGGTCCACAAGGCCAGGCTGACTGACGGGCGCTGGGTCGCCGTCAAGATTGTTCGCCCCGGCATTGCTGACCGGATCTCCAAGGACATTCGTACGCTGTCATTGGGTGCTGCCATGGCGGAACGCTTCGCACCAGCAAGCAAGCGCATGGAACCGCGCCTCTTCGTCGAGACGGTGTCACGCTCCTTGCAGCTGGAGACAGACCTGCGCCTGGAAGCGGCAGCGGGCTCGGAACTGTCCGAAGCGGCCAGCGCAGTGGCGCAATACCGCATTCCGCCGGTCGAATGGCCGCTCTCGACCAAAAGCGTGCTGACGACGCGATGGATTGACGGCATCGCCCTGAGTAATGACGAGGCCCTCACGACCAGCGGCATTGATCGTAAAGCGCTGGCCATAACGCTGACCCGCGCCTTCCTGGGCACTGCCCTGCATCGCGGCGTCTTTCACGCAGACATGCATGCCGGCAATCTTTTCGCCAGCGAAGACGGTACACTATGGGCCGTGGATTTTGGGATTATGGGGCGGATTGGTCGAGCGGAACGGCGCTTCCTGGCCCTGATCCTGCACGGTTTCCTGACCCGCAACTACAAGGCCGCGGCAGAAGCCCACTTCGCTGCGGGTTATGTCCCGGCCAACCATTCCGTAGACGATTTTGCCAGCGCCTTGCGCGCCGTGGGCGAGCCGATCTTTGGCAAGAATGCCGATGAAGTACCCATGTCACGCGTTCTGCTGCAGCTGTTCGAGATCACCGATCTGTTCGATATGCGCCTGCGTCCAGAACTGGTGATGCTACAAAAGACCATGGTTCAGTGCGAGGGTGTTGCCCGCTCCCTGGATCCCCGCCACGACATGTGGGGGGCCTCCGCACCGGTGGTTGAGGAGTGGATGAAGCGCGAGCTGGGCCCGGAAGGCCGCGCTCGTGATTTTGCGGACGATATCAGCCGCCTCTACGGTGCCGCGCGCAAATTGCCGGACGCCATCGAGGACTGGGCCGAGGTTGGTCGCAAGCTCAAGGCCGGCGAGCTGAAACTGGACGGAGCGCCGCGCCTGCGTCCGTGGTTCCTGCGCCTTGCCTGGCTGGGCGGCGCAGCGGCAGCCGGAGCTGCCGCCGTGTCCATGTTGGGCTAGACGGCATGTAACGCCAGCACAAAACGTACCCACATCACCGCCAGGATCACGAAACCGATCCGATGGGTCAGGAAGCGCAAGGCCATATTGTTGATGGTGACGTGAACCGCGGTATGCGCGAACCGGCTGCCAGCAAAGGCCCAGGCCAGGGAGACCTGCAAGCTGTCAATTGTATCCGGCGTGACCGCCTGGAACAGAACCAGCGCATAAAACAGGATTGGCAGTTCGAACAGGTTCGCAAGATTGCGCCCCCAATTGCCAAGCCAGTCCGGCGGCGGCGTACCGGCCTTGGTCAGCGAATACTCCTCACTCAACTGACCTTTCGATTTCGCAAGCACGCCAAAAATCGTCAGCATCAGATAAACAAAAAGTGTCAGCAGTGCGACTGCCGACGCCGCCAGGATCATGTGTATCATTGGGCCCTCCCCAGGCTGTGTATCGCTCAGGCTAGCCCGTTTCGCCTGCTTGTCGAGAGGTTCGGGGCTTGGGATTGGCGCTGCAAACAGCTAGGTAGGAGGCAGACAAGTGAAAGGTCCGGGCGTGACAGACAAACGCGTGCTCTTGATCATCGGCGGCGGTATCGCGGCTTACAAATCCCTGAAATTGATCCGCGAACTCTCCCGCCGATCAATCGCCTCGCGCTGCATCCTGACTAAGGCTGGCGCAGAATTCGTGACGCCGCTGAGTGTCTCGGCCCTGTCCGGCGACAAGGTGTATGGCGATCTGTTCGACCTCACCGATGAAGCGGAAATGGGTCATATCGAACTGTCCCGCTCAGCCGATCTCGTCGTCGTTTCACCCGCGACAGCCGATCTTATGGCCAAGGCCGCCAATGGCCTCGCCAATGATCTGGCTTCGACGACCTTGCTGGCAACCGACAAGCCGGTGCTGATGGCTCCGGCGATGAATGTGCGCATGTGGGAGCACAAGGCGACCCAGCGCAATCTGACCACACTCAAAGGCGATGGCGTCCATTTTGTCGGCCCTGACGAAGGCGACATGGCCTGCGGCGAATTCGGCCCGGGTCGCCTGGCAGAACCGCCGGCGATTGCCGACGCCATCGAGGCCCTGCTGAATGTCTAGCCCGCTTGCCGGACGCCGCATCGTCATCACGGCCGGGCCGACGCTGGAAGCGATCGACCCGGTACGCTTCATTTCCAACCGCTCCTCGGGCAAGCAGGGTTACGCGCTGGCATCAGCCTGCGCGGAGCTGGGGGCGGAGGTCGTCCTGGTCTCGGGTCCGACCGCGCTGAATGATCCGGCGGGTGTGGAAACTGTCCGCATCGAAAGCGCCCGTGACATGCTCGCCGCGGTTGAGACGGCCCTGCCTGCCGACGTCTTCATCGCCGTCGCCGCTGTTGCAGACTGGCGCCCGGCAGAGGCGCACGACAGGAAGATAAAGGGCAATAAGGGCGATATGGGTTCACTGGCCCTGGTGGAGAACCCGGACATTCTCAAGACCATCAGCCAGCGCACAGACGAACGTCCCGGGCTGGTGATCGGTTTTGCCGCAGAAACCCATGAGGTCGAGGACCACGCCCGTCAGAAACTGGCGCGCAAGGGCTGTGACTGGATCGTCGCCAATGATGTCTCAGGAGATGTGATGGGTGGCGGCGAGAACGCCATCGCAATCGTATCCAATGATGATGTGTGGCGGTCCCAGCGTGCCTCCAAACCGGAAATCGCGAGACTGATCGCGCACCGCATCGCCCAGGCTGTCGTGGAAACCTGCTGAACAAGTCTGGCCAGAAGGTGCGAAACTGGCTTTCCTGCGCGCGTGACGAGGGAGCACGCCATGAACATTGTCGACGTACGCATCAAGCCGCTGGACAACTATGAAGGCCTGGAGCTTCCGGCCTATGAGACCGCGCAATCAGCCGGCATGGATCTGCGCGCCGCGGTGACGGAGGACGTGACAATCCCGCCCGGTGAGTGGCGCCTGATCCCGGTCGGCATCGCCATCGCCTTGCCGGCCGGTTTTGAAGCCCAGGTCCGTCCGCGCTCAGGTCTGGCCGCGAAACACGGCATTTCCTGCGTCAATACGCCGGGCACGATCGACTCGGATTATCGCGGCGAGCTGAAGGTGAACCTGATCAATCACGGCAAGGTCGATTTCAATGTCAAACGTGGCGACCGCATCGCGCAGATGATCA
Organism: Maricaulis sp.; assembly: GCA_965657935.1. Classification (GTDB taxonomy): domain Bacteria; phylum Pseudomonadota; class Alphaproteobacteria; order Caulobacterales; family Maricaulaceae; genus Maricaulis. The sequence continues at coordinate 18,925 of CBFHQE010000015.1, forward strand.
TCGCCCCGGTTACCCAGGCCGTCTGGCAGGTCGCTGAAACCCTGGACGAGACCGAGCGTGGAACAGGTGGTTTCGGGTCCACTGGCGTGTAGACCCCAAAACCGAAGGCCTCTTACCGCGCTGCGCGACAGGTTCCCTGATAATTATACCCGGCGATGGTGCCATCCGGCTCCAACACGATGTGGATCATGCACACAGTCATTTTGCCGGAACAGCAGATGGGGGCGGTTGTGGCGATGAACAGGGTTCGCACCGACCACCCGGGCACCTTGCTGCGCAAGGTAGCGACACTGGCCGACGATTAACCCAGACTGATCGGCGCCGGATCGCAGAAACTGCGCACATCATAGATCCGGGGATCGGAGATTATGTCGCCCGGGGTCAGCGGGCGGGACAATTCAAGACCTTCCAGCGAGCGGGCGCGTGACAGGGCGACATAGGCCTGGCCGTGTGCAAACAGACGACGGGCGAGGTCCAGATAGACATTGTCCAGGGTCAGGCCCTGAGCCTTGTGGATGGTCATCGCCCAGGCCAGCCGCAGCGGATACTGTGTGAAACTGCCGGCGGTGGTCTTGGTCAGCGCCTGCGCGGCCGCGTCGAACGCATAGGCATTGCGCTCCCATTTCTGAGGCTCAATGGCGTAGGTGTTCTCGCCGATTCGCACCCGCACGGCTTTCTCGTCAAACCCCTCGACTTCCCCCAGCGTGCCATTGACCCAGCGCCCCTGGGGGTCGTTCCGGGTCAACATGACACGCGCACCGATCTTCAGAACCAGCGGGTCCTCGACCGGAAAGAGCCGCTGGTCGAACTGTCCCTCGACCTTGCCCTCATAGGTGCGCTCCGGTGTCGCCAGCCCCTGGATCCGTGCCTGGTTGATGCGAAAGGCCGCTTCGTTGGTTGAGGTCAGCACGACATGGCTTAGACTGGCTTCCAGACCCGACCGGCCGGTCACCCGATCGTTCAGATCGGCCGCCTCGTCGGACGTCAGATCACCATCGCGCACGGCGTTGAGGATGTTGATGAAATACTCGTCCGTCTGGCGAAAGACCTGTTCCAGCTCAACCAGGGTGAAGCCCGCATCCCGAAAGGGCGGCGGATGGAAGAAGAACGGTCCGCCATGTTTGGCTTCCAGATATTCTGCCTCGGCACCCTGAATAACCGGCGGCAATTGCGCCAGATCCCCGACCAGAATCACCTGAACGCCGCCAAAGGGCTCGTCCCGCTCACGATTGAGCCGCAAGGACTTGTCGATCGCCCACATCATGTCCGAGCGCACCATGGAGATCTCGTCGATCACCAGGGTTTCCAGCGCCTGCACCACGCGGCGATGGCGCACCTTGCGGATATCCCGCGCCTCGATCAGGCGCGGCGGGAAGTGGAAAAAAGAGTGGATGGTCTGACCACCGGCCTGCATGGCCGCGACACCCGTTGGCGCCAGCACCGCCGCCCGGCTGCCCGCCCGGCGCAGGAATTCGCGCATCAACGTGGTCTTGCCGGTGCCGGCACGCCCGGTCAGGAAGACATTCGGCTTCTGCTCGAACAGGTGATCAAGCAGGCGGGTCTGGTGGACGGACAACTTGGGAGCGGGAAGCGCGGACATGACGAGAAACTGCGCGGGTTCGGGCAAAGTTGAAAGGGGTCAATGTCGCGCCCATCATGTATAGACACCCTCTTATCCTCGTTCGGCAGAACTCCTCATACTTCGGCTCATCCGGATCGAGGAGCGTCGGCCGCGCAATCGACGGATCACCGACAAAACCTGATGGCAGGCCGCGGCGAGACACCCATCCCAGTCGGCATGCTGCCCGCGGAACACCACCGGTACCGCCTCCATATTCTGAAACACTTCCGGTGTTCCGCATCCCCCACATCTCCAGCGCCAGAGGCGAGCGGAGTGTCCCGCGCTTGATCTGCGGCGCAATATTCTCCACCTCTGTTCCCATGAGCATCGATATCGAACGATATGCCCGTCATCTGGTCCTGCGCGAGGTCGGCGGCCCGGGCCAGCAGGCCCTTGGCCAGGCACATATTGCCATCGTCGGGGCGGGGGGGCTGGGGTCACCGGCAGCGCTCTATCTGGCGGCCGCAGGCGTAGGAAAGCTCTCCCTGATTGACCCGGACACGGTCAGTCTGTCCAACCTCCAGCGTCAGGTTCTCTTTCAGTCAGATGATATCGGCAAGCCAAAGGCCGAGCGGGCCTCGGACCGCCTCAAGGCGCTGAACCCGGCACTTCAGATAGAAACCCACGCTGTCAGCATTGACGACAACAACGCCTCAGCCCTTCTGCGGGGTTGCGATCTTGTGCTCGATGGGTGTGACAATTTCCCGACCCGTTTCGCAGTGGATGCCGCTAGCCGAAGCCTTGGCATTCCGCTTGTATCGGGGGCGGTTGGCCGCTGGGACGGACAGGTCAGCATCTTCAATCGCTCGCCTGCGTCACCCTGTTATCGCTGCTGGGTGCCGCAAACCCCGCCAGACGCCGAGACCTGCGCTGCCGTTGGCATTGTCGGCGCCCTGACCGGCGTTATCGGGTCCATGATGGCGCTGGAGGCGATCAAACTCGTTTGCGAGGCAGGAGACAGCCTGGACGGCCGCATCTTGTTGTTTGATGGCTTGTCGATGACCAGCCGCTCCGCACGATTGCCCAAGGATCCTGAGTGCGGCGGGTGCGGACCCTAACGCTTGGCCGTCAGCTGAAGACCGGCGCCAATCGCAATGCCTGGCAAAATTCCAAAGAGAATGCCGAGCAGCATATTGCCGGTGGCGACGGAGATGATCATCCACAGCATCAGGCCGATACCCGCCCCGGCCGCAAAACCGAGGGGTTTGGGCATGCCGGTGCGTTTTTTCGGGGCAGGAGTAGGGTCTGTCTCAGTCATGAGGCAGACCCTAAACTCCCAAACCTCTCGGGAGCCTGATTATCCCTTTAAATTCCTGACAGGAATCTGACGCGTCTTTTATCGCGCCGTGGCGTCATAATAGAGGGTGTCAACCATGCGTTCGGTGGTGATGAACGCCCAGTTCCAGTCCTCGTGATAGTCGGCCAGCGGTTCGGCCGCGCGTACAGCCTCGAGATCCGCGCCGCCCTCGACCAGGCTGCGAACGCGGAAGGAAGTCTCGCGCAGCATTTCAATCGACCACATCAGGTCTGCCCGCGTCGACATCGGGCCGTGGCCCGGAATGATGCGGGTATCGTCGGATGCCATCTCATGGGCCGCTTCCATAGCCGCCAGATAGCCATCGACCGTGCCACCGCCATTGAGGTCAATGAAAGGGAACATGCCGGAAAAGAAGATATCGCCCATGTGCAGGATATCGGCTTCGCGGAAATAGACGATCGCATCGCCGTCCGTATGTGCCGCGGGCAGGTGGCTGACCTCGACCGTCTGGCCGTTCATGTGGAAGGTTAGATCATCCCCAAAGGTGAGGATCGGCAGGGTCGCTTCCTGGATCCAGGTCTGCGGGGATTCCGCCAGGCGCGAGCGGATATTGTGGTGGGCCGCAATCGTTGCACCACGCTCCGCGAAATGCGCGTTACCGCCCGCATGGTCACCATGATAGTGCGTATTGACGATGAAACGGGGAGCCTCGTCTCCTGCGAGCTCCACGACAGCGCCCTCGATCAGTTCACCCGTATTGGGCAGCTGGTCATCAATCAGGACCGCGCCGTCTTCGCCGACCAGCAGGCCGAGATTGCCGGCTATACCGGTCGAAAGCATGAAAATGCCATCACCCAGCTCGGTCGTCTCCACACTGATTTCATTGTCCTGCGCGAACGCCTCAGTTTCACCAAAACTTGCTGCCGCCAGGGCCGCTGCAACACCGGTAATCGCCAAGCGAAAACCCATTGTCCCCTCCGTTAGTCGGCCGATCCATCATCGGCATCTCCATTGGATATAGGTGGCTGTTCGGGATTTGCATCATCACCATCGTGTGAATCGCGGCCGTGCCAGTCGAGCGCTGCTCCGAAAGCAACGCCCAGTGCAAGGCCAAGTCCGATATTGCCAAAAGCAGCGCCCAGGGCGACTCCCAGCGCAATACCCACTCCGATACCGGTCCCGGCACCCATTCCGCGTTTAGCCATGTCACTCCTCCATGATGATCCTTGAGTTTACCGGGCGTTCACCCTGTTCGGGCAGAGGGAAAGGGTAAGGGAGATTACCATGGTTCGACTGACCGCCTGTATCGCCGCACTTGCTGTCACCGCAGCATCCCACGCGCAGACGCGTGAAAACGATACGCCGTCCGGACAGCCCGTACCCCGTTTTGTCAGCCTGAAGTTTGACGTCGCCAACGGTCGCTCCGGACCCTCACAGCAACACCCGATCGCCTGGCGCTACCTGCGGTCCGGCCTGCCCATGGAAGTCATCGCGGAAACGCAGGACTGGCGGCGCGTGCGGGACCCCGAGGGCGAGGTCACCTGGATGCACCGCTCCATCCTGTCCGGCCGCCGTGCGGTCGTCACAACCGAGGAAACCGAGATGCGGGCCCGGGCAGAAGGGGACGCACCGCTGGAGGCTGTCGCCGATGCCGGCGTTGTCCTGTCGCTCGAACGCTGCCGTTCCGGCTGGTGCCGTGTCGAGGGCCAAGGCTATCGCGGCTGGGTTGATGCAAGCCATCTCTGGGGTGTCTACAGCGAGGAACGCGGCAGCAATAATGCTGCAGATGCTAACGGCATCCCCAACTTGAGCGCTACTCTTACGCGTGATACCGCTCTGCGTTAAGTCCCCGGTTCGCTCCAAGACCGGGCCCCATTTCCCAGCCCGACGAGCGCCAGTGCCGCTCCTCTGCGGCGCAACCGAATGGCTAAATGACTGAACGCCAAAGCTCCTTCAGCTACGAAGACCTGATCGCCTCCTCTGACGGCCGCATGTGGGGCGAGGGCCGCTCCAAGCTTCCGGCGCCGCCGATGCTGATGATGGACCGCATCACGACGATCAATGATGATGGTGGCGAACACGGCAAGGGCTATATCGAGGCGGAACTCGACATCAAGAAAGACCTCTGGTTCTTCGATTGTCACTTCAAGGGTGACCCGGTAATGCCCGGCTGTCTCGGCCTGGACGCGATGTGGCAGCTGACCGGCTTCTTCCTGTGCTGGGGCGGCAGCCCGGGCCTGGGCCGCGCCCTGGGCGTCGGCGAGGTGAAATTCACCGGCCAGATCACGCCAGAGACCAAGCTGGTCAAATATGTGATCAATTTCAAACGCGTCATCCGCCGCAAGCTGATTATGGCCATTTCCGACGGTCACGTCGAAGCGGACGGTAAAATTATCTACACTGCCAAGGACATGCGCGTCGGACTGTTTCAGCCCGGCGAAATGGCCTGATCGAGGAGTTGGACTATGCGTCGTGTCGTAATCACGGGTCTGGGCGTAATCTCGCCTATTGGTAACAACGCTGCCGAAGTCACGCAGTCCCTCAAGGACGGCAAAAGCGGTATTGGCCGCATGGAAAGCTTCGCCGAGCACGGTTTCAAGTGTCAGGTCGGTGGCAAGCCGTCAGTCGACCCGGCCGAGCACGTCGACAAGCGCGTGTATCGTTTCATGTCCGAAGGCGCTGGCTGGAATTACATGGCTATGGAACAGGCCATCGCAGATGCCGGCCTGCCCGAAGGCGATGTATCCCACGAGCGCACCGGCATCATCATGGGGTCCGGCGGTCCGTCCGCTGGCACAATCGTCAGCGCTGCCGACGTCACACGCGAAAAAGGCCCGCGTCGCATCGGACCGTTTGCGGTGCCCAAGGCGATGAGCTCGACCGCATCGGCTACTCTGGCTACGCCGTTCAAGATCCTGGGCGTGAACTATTCCATCACCTCCGCCTGCACGACCTCGCTGCACTGTATCGGCGCCGCCGCCGAACAGATCCAGTGGGGCAAGCAGGATGTGATGTTTGCGGGCGGTTGCGAGGAAATCCACTGGGCCCTCTCCAACCTGTTCGACGCCATGGGCGCCATGTCTACAAAATACAATGACACCCCGACCGAAGCCTCGCGTGCCTTTGACAAGGATCGTGACGGTTTTGTCGGTGGCGCTGGCGCCGGTGTTGTCATCCTCGAGGAATATGAGCGGGCCAAGGCTCGCGGCGCACAAATCTATGCCGAGATCACCGGTTATGGTGCCACATCGGACGGCTACGACATGGTCGCCCCGTCCGGCGAAGGCGCTGTGCGCTCGATGAAGCTGGCGATGCAAACCGCGGGTTCCGACATCGACTATCTCAACCCGCACGCGACCGCGACACCGGTCGGCGACATCAAGGAAATGGAAGCAGTCAAGGAAGTCTTCGGCGACAATGCTCCGATGATCTCCGGCACCAAATCCATGACCGGCCACTCCCTGGGCGCCGCCGGCGTTCACGAGGCCATCTACACACTCCTGATGATGAAAAACGGTTTTGTCGCACCGTCGATCAATGTCTTCGACATGGACCCGGATATCGCGGCGCTGAACCTGCCGATCGTCACCGAGACCCGTGATGCGAACCTTAAAACGGCGATGTCGAATTCATTCGGCTTTGGCGGCACCAACGGCACGGTTGTCTTCCAGAAAGTCTAGACCGGTCCCAATTTCGCCACTTCAGGCTAGAATAAACCCCGTACAGCCAAGCCGTGCGGGGTTTTTCATGTCCAGCTTTCTGTCCCGGCGAGACGCGATCCTGCAAACTGGGTATGCGGCCGCCTTTTTGACAATGGGCCTCACCAGCCGGTCCTTCGCCCAGTCCAGCGGTGCTGTCATCAACGGATTGGCCCGGGAAATCGATCCACTGACCCGCGCCATGCGTGGACAGACCACCTCCATTGCGGATTGGCGTGAGGGCCTGGTCGAGATCTATAACCGTGTCGATCTGGCCGATATCCGGAGAGACATGGACTTCGAGGCCCTTGCCGAACGCACAGGCTATGCCGAGCGCGGCGTCGCTACCGCCCCCGTCCGCATGTCCCTGGAAAATGGCACGCGACTGAGCTTCTACCCGAAAATGTTCGCCGTCGGCCGGGGTCGCGCCATCGTCCCGCATGGCCATGACAATATGGTCTCGGCGCATCTGACCCTGTCGGGCCAGTTCCACCTGCGCCAATACGACAAGCTCGCCGTGGAAAACGACGCGCTCCTGATCCGTCAGACCGTCGACGAGATGGCCGGACCGGGCACACTGTCCTCTATTTCCGAGACTCAGGACAATGTGCACTGGTTCCTGGCGACAGAAAATGCACATACGCTGGATGTTGTAGTGATGGGCCTCGATCCCGCCGCAGAGCAGAGTTTCGACATCTACAATCTCGATATCGACGGGGCTTCTAGCGAGCCAGGTGACATTCTGCGTGCACCACGTATTTCAGTTCCGGACGCACTCCGGCTATATGGGTAGCGATTTCAAACCCAAAGGGGAGCACCGATGGCGGATACCGTTTTTCCAACTGGTGAATTGATGAAGGGCAAGCGCGGGCTTGTCATGGGCGTAGCCAACAAGAACTCGATTGCCTGGGGCATTGCCCAGCAGCTGGCCGCACAAGGCGCCGAGCTGGCTTTTTCCTATCAGGATGAAGCCCTGGAACGCCGTGTTCGTCCGCTGGTTGAAAGCCTGCCAGGCAATCCGACCATGGTTCAGGCCGACGTCACCGACGACGCCTCCATGGATGCCTGTTTCAGTTCCATCAAGGACCAGTGGGGCACGATGGACTTCCTCGTTCACGCCATCGCATTTGCGGGCAAGGACGAGCTGGTCGGCTCCTTCACCGAGAACACCACCCGCGAAGGCTGGCGTCGCGCGATGGACATTTCGGCCTTCTCCTTCGTGGATGCGGGCAAACGCGCCTCTCATCTGATGCCCAATGGCGGCTCCATGGTCACCCTGACCTATCTCGGCTCTGAGCGTGTCGTCCCGTCCTACAATGTCATGGGCGTCGCCAAGGCAGCCCTGGAAGCCTCCACGCGCTACATGGCGCGCGATCTCGGCCCGAGCGGCATCCGCGTCAACGCTCTGTCAGCTGGCCCGATGCGCACCCTGGCCATGGCCGGGATTTCCGGTGGCAAGTCGCTGATGCGTACAGGCCGTGAGTGGTCGATGATGAAAGAAGACACCAAAATGGAAGGCGTCGCCGGCGCGGCCCTCTACCTGCTGTCCGATCTCGGTTTCTCCTGTACGGGCGAGACCCTGCACGTTGATGCCGGATTCCACGCTGTCGCCGTGCCGAGCACTGACGAAGACTAGGCCTCAATACTCGAGCAAAAAGAAAACCCGCCGGATCGCTCCGGCGGGTTTTTTTGTATTCAGGCGGGAAGAGCCTATTCGGCCTCTTCCTCACCCATCGGATTCTCTTCCGGCTTCACCCAGCGGTCGAGCCAGTCGATGCTTTCGGCCAGAACGTGCAGCACGCTCTCGCGGGAGCGATAGCCGTGGCTTTCATAGGGCAGCATGACCAGGCGAGCTGTGCCGGCATTGCCCTTGACGGCCGCAAACATGCGCTCGGACTGCATCGGGAAAGTGCCGGAATTATTATCGACCTGACCGTGAATCATAAGCATCGGTTCATTGATATGATCCGCATGCATGAAGGGGCTGAGCTCGAAATAGGTTTCCGGCGCAGCCCAGAAGGTCCGGCGTTCGGCCTGGAAACCAAACGGAGTCAGGGTGCGGTTATAAGCACCTGAGCGCGCGATACCGGCCCGGAATATGTCTGACGCGGCCAGCAGGTGCGCGGTCATGAAGGCGCCATAGGAGTGACCGGCAATCGCCAGGCGGTCACCATCACCGAAGCCCATCTCGACCGTGATATCGCGAGCGGCTTCTGCCGACAGAACCAGCTGATCGATGAAACTGTCATTCACCGTTTCCGGATCATCGCCAACGATCGGCATGGTCGCGTTTTCCAGCAGGGCGTAACCCTGGGTGACCATGAAACGCGGGCTGGTCCCACCAACACGCGTGAACTCGTATGGCGATCCGGAAACCTGGCCCGCCGTCGACGCGTCATTATACTCCAGCGGATAACCCCAGACGAGCACGGGCAGCGTATCGCCTTCCTCATAGTCCGCCGGCAGGTAGAGCGTAGCAGAAAGCGGCACGCCATCTTCACGTTCATAGGTGATCAGCTGGCGGGAAATATCGTTGAGCTGCGGGTGCGGGTTCTCGAACTCCGTGATCTGCTCGACATCCCCATCACGGTGCCAGCGTACATTTTCCGGGGTAACCGGGTCTTCCCAGGAGGTGAGGAAGGACGAACCATCCGCTTCGATGGCACCAATGACTTCCTCGTAATTCTCACCAGTATTGCGCCACAACTCCTCAAACTCGAAAGTTTCAACATTCATGCGGCGGAGGAAGGGACGATCCCCCTCCGGCGAGGCGCCGTCGCCGGAATAGAGGATATGACCCTCGTGTACATCAACGACATTGCGACCAAATTCATTGCGCGTTGTCAGGGGGGTTCCCGGATTGGCGTACTGATCCTGGAGGCTGCGCTCCTCGGCCAGACGCGGCGCGGCACCATCCGCTTCAAAATCGATCAGCCAACGGCGGATGACGCGCGTGTCGCGGTCATACTCGACGGCGAAACCCGTCTCACCCATATCAGTGAACTGAGTGCCGTAATAACGGTCCTCGGTGCGGAACACCTCGCGCGGCGCATCGGTGAACGGGGCTCCCAGCGCCCAGACGCTATCGCGCTGTTCGGCCTCCGCCCTTGGATCACCCCCATCAAGTGCCTCAGCCCAGGTGAGCTGCGCCGGATGACTGTCCTGCCACTCGACACTGCGGCGTCCCGTAATGACACCGCCGATCGGTGTGCTGTCTGAAATGGGCTGTTCGGCGATCTGTGCGACAAGGCGCCCGCGCGTATCAACCACCGTTGTCCGGTCGGCAAACCGCGACCAGGGCACCTGATAGGAGAAGGGGCGGCTCATCTCACCAACAAGGATGTAATCACCATTCGGAGACGGATCAGCCATGTAGTAGAGGCCCGGCTCGCCCACCGGACGGGGTCGACCGCCATCGGCATCAACCAGCGCCAGCTGAGATGTGGCCAGCCACGCGAACAGATCGGCATCAGGCTGGTCCTGCAACAGGTCCTGATAGGTACGCACAGGGGCTTCATAACCGGAGGCCTCCTGCGTTACCGGGCCAACCGGAACCCGAGGACGCTCCGGCATGGAGCCACGATCAGGGTCAACCAGATTGACCAAAAGGCGCTCGCCGTCCGGCATCCAGCGGAACGGCGTGAAGACCGCGTTGAGGCCTTCATCAATGATTTCGCGCGCCCGACCACGGCGAACGTCGAGCACCCAGAGAGAGATCTGATCATTGCGCGTGATCGCGAACGCCACCTTCGCCCCATCAGGCGACCAGGTCACCCGGGAGATGCCCGCATCCTCCGGCAGGCGAACATCACGAACGTCCTGGGTCTCAAGGTCCATAATCGACAGGCCGATCACCGAGCGCGGACCATGGCGCCCATTCGTCGCCGCATCCAGCCGCAGGCCGGCAAGGCGTTCCATTGGACGCGCCATCTCGGAGACAGGCGGCAACGCCTCCCGGTGCATCAGCAGGATAGTGTCCCGCGCGGGCGACAGCGACGTGAAGGGTGCCGGAGCGGCATCCACGATATCAACGATTTCCTGCGGCGGCAGGCGATACGGATCCTGTGCGACCGCCTGACCGAGCGCCAGAAGACCGGCGATCGGGGCCAGCGCGGCCCCGACCAGGTGAGTTTTCTTGAACATGAGCATCTCCCCAACATGAGTTGGGAGAGAGGCTAGTGAATTTGCGCGACAGGTCGAGCTTTCGCGGATTGCTTTTCTGTAAGCTTTAGCCCCATCACCGGCCTCAGGAAGGGAATTCGGCGGATAATCTCGAAGCCGACCGCGCAGCCCCCAGCCGTGACCGCGACCAGCAGGACAAACTCGACCCACACGCCCAGACCGAGCCCAGAAAGCGCATAGCCCGCCACAACGGTGATCGTCTGGTGCAAGATATAATAGGGAAAAATCGCCTCGGTCAGATAACGGCGCACCGGGCCATCACCGGTCAGATAGATCCGGGCCAGTCCGACCAGGCTGAGAATGATCGTCCATGCGAAGACGATACGGCCAATACGAGCTGTCCACAGCCAGACCGGATTTTCGGCGGCGACGTCCCAGCTCGAATAGGACCAGAACAGGAATAGCCCGGCCGCCACCGTGATCCCACCGGCGACAGGAAGGATCCTGTCGATACCGCTCCACAACCCGTTATTCTTCGCCAGAAAATAACCCAGCAACACCATGGTCAGAGACTGTGCGTGATTGGCCCAGTCATTCAACAAGTCATGAGTGGTGGGGAAATCCGGTACCAGAGCAAACCGGATGACCATCAGTGGAACCAGCGGGACCAGGATCAACAGGAAAGCTGCAACACCCTGTCTGGCCGTCCATTGCCCAACCGCCTGCATCACCGAGCTGTCCGCCAGACGGCGTAACAGCGGAAATAGCGGCGCCAGCAGAAGCGAATAGACAAAGAGATAGACGACATACCAGAGATGATTCCAGGTCGGCGTGTGGATCGACCACGGGCCGTCCCATTCTAAAGCATAGCCCTGATAGAAATTCACGAGACCTGCTTCTATCTCGCCGGCCGAACGCAGCTCGACATAGGTCTGCGGGGCGACGACGACATACATGCCGAACAGGATGACCGGAAATAGCCGCCAGCTGCGGTCAACGGCAAAACGCGCACTGCCCAGCTTGTCGGACAGAAAACGGATGGCCACGCCCGACACAAAAAACAGGAGTGGAAGGCGCCAGGGACTGGAGAGCCACATCAGCGGCTCCATTGTGTCATTCGCGCCCAGGCTCTTGGCGTGCCAGCCCTCCGTATTGAAGAACATGCCGATATGATAAAGGATCAACAGCCCGAATGCGATGATCCTCAACCAGTCGAGATCATATCGCCGCGTAAACTGGGCATTGGGATTGGCGCCGGACATACTTTCCTCCTTCTCAGCACTCTACCCCACATTCATCTCTCGTCTCTCCCGTGTGTTCGATGGAAAAGGGGCCGCAGGTGGTTCCTCGGGACCAGTTGCACAGGGGTCGGGATAAGCGGCGGGTTGCCGGGACAAGCGGCAAGGGCCCGCTTGATAACCGTCGGCGCATGGGCATGATCGCGGGATGGAAAACCGCGAATACCAGCTCGAGCAGAATGCCGAACGGCGATTGCGCCTGACCGCGATCATTGTCGTCTTTTCGCTCGTCTTTGTGATGATGGCATTGAATGCCTCCTCGCTCCTGATGGAGGCCACCCGCGATGGTCACGAGATCAATCCGCTACGCCCCTGGCTGAGCGAGGGCACGAGCGCATTCTACATTCTCCTGCTGTTTTTCGGCCTGCTCTGGCTTGAACGGCGCTTCCCGATCGAGCCCGGCAGCTGGCGTCGAAATCTGGTGGTACACGCCGGAGCGGCGATCGTCTGGTCAGCGATTCACATTCTGGCGATGGGACTGACCCGGGAGGCGATCTATCCGGCGCTCCTCAACTGGGACTACGAATTCTTTTCCTACCCTAGCCCCTCTGAGGTGTTCCTCTATGAATTGCGCAAGGACCTGGTGACCTACACGCTCCAGCTGATGACTCTGACCGCCCTGCGCACCATTGAATGGCACCGCATGGAGGCTGCAGCGGCGCGCCGCGATGCACGGGAAAGCCGGCGCCTGACCCTGAAGTGCGGCGGACGGGTCATGCATCTGGAAGCCATGAACTTCCTGACGGCGAAAGCCGCGGGAAACTATGCCGAAATCGAGTTCCAGACAGGCTCTCACCTGGCTCGCATTACTTTGGCAGAGCTGCAAAACCAGCTCCTTGAGGCGAAGGTCGATGCCGTGCGTTGCCATCGATCATGGCTCATCAACCAGGAGCAGATCCGTGAAAGTCGCCCGACGGGTGAAGGGGATGTCGAGATCACGCTGGACGATGGCCGGCTGGTTCCGGGCAGCCGCCGCTATCGGAACAGGCTCAAGCCTGCATAACAAAATTCAGGTTATTGGTTGCACCACACTCCGGTGGATGGGATATCGTTTCACTCCAGCATGAGTGGGTTCGGAGGGGATCCGGCACCATGCTTGATCGTGACAGGAAATAAGGATGAAGAAAATGATGTTG
>CBFHQE010000016.1:0-31478 GCA_965657935.1 Maricaulis sp.
TGAGGCCGGAATTATTGATGATGTCCTTGCCCAGCTGGACATTGGTGCCTTCCAAGCGAACCACCAGCGGAACCTGGAGACCAACTTCCTTAACCGCAGCGACAACGCCCTCGGCGATGATGTCACAGCGCATGATGCCGCCGAAGATATTGACCAGAATGCCTTTGACGTTCGGGTCGGCGGTGATGATCTTGAAGGCTGCGGTGACCTTTTCCTTGGTCGCGCCACCACCCACATCGAGGAAGTTGGCCGGTTCGGCACCGTACAGCTTGATGATGTCCATCGTCGCCATGGCCAGGCCAGCGCCATTGACCATACAGCCGATATTGCCGTCCAGGGCGACATAGGCGAGGTCGTATTTGGACGCTTCGATTTCCTTGGCGTCTTCCTCGGTCTCGTCGCGCAGCTCCATGATGTCGTCATGGCGGAAGAGGGCATTACCGTCGAAAGAGACCTTGGCGTCGAGAACACGCACATGACCGTCATCCATGACGATCAGCGGATTGACCTCGAGCATGGACATGTCCTTCTCGGTGAAGGCCGTGTACAGGATTCCGGCCAGCGACATCATGTCATCACGTGCCGTGCCGGAGAGCTCAAGGGCATCGGAAATCTTGCCGGCGTCGATCGGCGTCACACCGGTTTCCGGATCGATATCGATGGTCAGGATCTTTTCTGGCGTATCCTCAGCCACCTGCTCGATATCCATGCCGCCCTCGGTCGAGACGACGAAGGATACGCGGCCGGTTTCGCGGTTCACCAACAGCGAGCAATAGAGCTCGGTGGCGATGTCGGCACCGTCTTCGATATAGAGACGATTGACCTGTTTGCCGTCCGGTCCGGTCTGGTGCGTAACCAGCGTATTGCCCAGCATTTCCCTGGAGTGGGAAATGACCTCGTCCTTGGAAAAGGCGAGGCGGACACCGCCTTTGGCGTCGGGACCAAGTTCCTTGAACTTGCCCTTGCCGCGGCCGCCGGCATGGATCTGGGACTTCACAACCCAAAGCGGGCCGGGAAGTTGATCCGCAGCGGCTGCTGCGTCGTCTGCAGAGAAAATGGCAACGCCTTCTGCGACGGGCGCGCCGAAGGATTTCAGGACAGCTTTAGCCTGATGCTCATGGATATTCATGTAATGGGCCTCGCGGGAGGAAACAGCGGAGGAAATCCAGGTGGAGTTCGCCTTATAACACTGGTTGCCCTGAGCGCAACGGGAAGCGCAGCGGGCGGGTGGAACATAATCAATTAGTCGATTTCATAGATGTCCGGCTCAGGTCCGGTATTGCGTATTCTGTTGGCGATGCCAGCAAAATCCAGCGATCGTGCGGGTTGAGGGGCGTCCTCATCGTTCGCGATGACGGGGCCGGTAAAGAGCCGCACACCGGTCGAGATGGCGGCGTTGAGCAGATCGGGATTGCCCATATTGTTCAGGAAGGCCTCACCCTGGAGGTTCTTCGCTTCACTCACCAGCTGCATGAAGCCCATGACGGCCTCGTCGCCGGGCTCACGGATGCTGAGTGTTTGGGGAAGGGATGCGCCAAACACGCTGATCCCGCAGCCCTCGAAGCGGGCGAGGTCCCATTTGCCGGTATAGCCAAGCTCGGCAAGAATGTTTGATCCGAAATGCCGCATCGAGCGAAAAACCTCCTGCATCTGTGTGACCGGCGCCCCTGAGGGCACAGAGTCGACACGGATCTGGAAGTATTTGCGGATGGGTTTGGGCACGGCTTGCAGGATGGAGAAATATTCCATGCGGTGGGAGACCGCAGACAGGGTCTCGTAGTGCACCGGAATGGTGATCCCGCATTTGCCGCCTTTTGTGAACACACCCTGGAAACCACGCTGCGCGGCCAGGGCGACTTCGCGGTCCAGCGCCCGGAGCGCTGCGGCTTCGTCGCCGCCCATCAGGGTGTCCCGGCCATAAACATGGCGATCGCCGACCGCGCGTCTCACCTGACAAACATGGTGCAGGACGGCATTGGTGCGGCTGTCCCAGACCGGTTGAAAGATGATTTCGTCCCAGGCCTTGGCCTCGTCCGGCCAATCCAGCACACCTTCCTTGTCGGAGCGGGATTTGGACTGGGTCGTTTTCTCCCAGCGTCCGCCTTTGGCGCCTTTCGGGCCCTCACCGGAGCCTGATTTCTTTTCCCAGCCGGCAGCGGCTTCCGCTGCGGCTTCCTGGGCTTGCTCCGGCTCCGGGCGGGCCTCTTCCGCAGGCTCGTCCTCGACCTGGGTGCGGGCGACAATACTCAAGAACTCATCGGTGGGTACGCGCCTTGCGTCCGCATGCGAACGTAGTTTTTCCAGCCAGCGCTCGCCCAGGAAGAACTCGTTGAGCTGTTCATTGATCTCCTCGACCTGAGCCTCTGCCTCGACGCCGCCGATCGTGGAGAAAATGATCAGGAACCCGCCCTGGCAACGAATGATGACATCATCCTCGGCCAGGCGTTTTTCGATAAAGTGGCCAGACACCTCATAGGTTTTGTCACGGATCTCCGGCCACTCGTCACCGGCCTGCGAGCGAATCTCGTCCAGGTTCACGAACTGGAACTGGCCCATCTCAACCGCGGCTTTCCCGGCGAGGGCCTTTTTGAGTTTTTGTTTGAGATCGGGCGACATGCGGCCGACGCTCTCCTGACCTATGCAAGACGGGACTAAGACATAGCCTTTAGATGCATAGGTTGAGAAACAGTAATTCGCAAATGAGTTTCCGCTTAAAAATGCGCGGATCTATCGGGTTGTTGCAGCCAGGGCGCCATCAATCGACAGGGCACCGCTGCCGCGCGCGAACAGGTAGAAGGCGATGGCCTCGAATACCAGGGTGGATTGCCAGGTGTCGGCCGCGACCCAGAACATGTAGGCACCGCCCGCCAGAATGAGCAAAAAACCGACCACACGGCTCAAAAAGCCCAGCAAGAGTGTGATGGCAGCGAGATGCGCGCCCCAGACCGCGATCTGAGCCACCATAGTATCCGGCAGGATCGGGATGTTCCAGTAGCTGACAGCGGAGAGAATGCCTGGCGAAACTTCCAGCCAGTCCTCGCCTGCATTGGCTCTGCCCCAGCTCCAAAGGCCAGGCACGACGGACAGACGTACAATCAGGCCAAGAACCCAGTCCGGCATGAAACGATCAGGTTTATTCGTAATCTGGGTCGACATGACCGAGACCTTGTCCATCTTTACCCCCCCGGATCCCCATCCGTATCGGGCAGGATGACGTGCAGCCGGTGCCGGTGCAATCGCTTAAGCCTATGAGGCGAATCTATTTCCCAACATGTGGTCGATAGACAACCGTCCCGGTCCTTTGGCCATCACATAAAGCGCCATCACGACCCACATTGCATGCGTGCCCCACCAGGCGTCCGGATAGACGAAGAACTGGATAACCAGTGTCATCACCAGCAGGCCCGTCGCCGCAAACCGTGTAGCCAGCCCCAGAACGAGCAGGATCGGCAAGATGAACTCACCCAGCGTCGCCATCAGCGCCGCCAGCTCGCCCGGAATCAGCGGCAGGGCGAAGTCGCCATTGAACTGGTGATAGGTGGCGGGCCGGATTTCCAGCGGAAAGGCGGGCAGGCGCATGTGCGCGCGCTCAACCGGGAAGTCGTTGATGTACTCGGTGTATTTGAAGAGCTTGACGGTCTCGACCTTGGTCAGGAGGGAGCGCCAGAAAACGCCGGCCAGGGTCAGGCGAGCGAGCACGTTCAGCAGGTCTCCGCCGAGCCGTTTTTCAACGGTGGCGTAGAAGCTGGAATAGACGCCATGCGCCCGATTCAGGATTGAGGACATCAAATTGTCTCGTGTTGGCGCTTGGCAGCGAACAGTCCGCTGGTCAAACCGTGGGAGAAAAACTGCGCGGGATCAATGCTGCCTGGACCAGCGGCATCTATCGCATCGGCCAGGCTATCGCCGTTTGCGATATGGACCAGGAAAGTAAAATGCTGGATGGGAATGCTGGATGAGTGGACGGTTCCGCGATGGCGCCAGACGAGAACATGCTCGGGACCATCGCCGATTTTCATGTCCTCAAGATCAGCGTCCTGGCGATTGGCCAGCCATACCGAGTGCGCGGCATGTTCAAGCGTCAACAAGTGGACACTGGCGGCCAGGCCGGGCTTCAAATCCGGCAAGCTGTCAGCGTCCATGCGGGTCAGGTCGGCAGGGCTGAGAACGGCTGTGTCTGCGGCGTGATGGGCCTGTAACCAGGCCCGGTCGAGGCGTGCGATTGAGGGCAGGTAGGGCAGGGCTCGGGCCGGGTCGTAAGCGGCCACATGTCGTTCGAAAAACGCGCCATAGAGATAGAGTGGCGCATCACCCGGCGGGTGTTCGAGCCAGTATTGTCGGGCCATGGGCGAAAAGAAATTGGCGCCGGCTATGCGGTTGACCGCCGGATAGGCGGCGCGCAGGGCTTCGATCGCGGCGCGAGTGACATTGTTGCGATAGACCGAGAGCCGGCTTGCATGGTCGGGATTGGCCAGATGGCTCAGAACATCCTGATCCCCCCGGCCCAGAAGCGTGTCTGCAAAAGCCTGGTTGAAATCAGCCAACATGCGCTGTCTCCCGAACAGGAGCCGCGTCGATATAGCTCTGAACGCGGGCATGATCCGCCTGCAGCGCTTCGAAAGCAGGAATATTGGTATCTCGCTCGATGAGCACCGGGCGCGGGCCAGTCAGTGCCAGCGCATAGTCGAGAAGCGACCAGACAGTTTCGTCGATTGGCGCGCCGTGGGTGTCGATCAGCAATTCATCTCCGAGCACGGTGTCCGTCGCATGCCCGGCAATGTGAATCTCTCCGACAGCCGCATGCGGAAAGTCGTCGAGATAGGCAATCGGGTCGAGGCCCAGATTGTGGCAGCTGACATGGACGTTATTGACATCGAGGAGCAGCCCGCAACCGGTCCGGCGCACGGTTTCACGCAGGAAGTCGATCTCACTCATTTCCGATTTGAGGGCGATATAGACGGACGGGTTCTCGATAAGCACCTGGCGGTCAAGCGTGTCCTGCATGATGTCGACATGCTCTATGAAACGCGCAAGTGCGGTTCTCGTTGCCGGAACGGGCAGAAGATCGTTGAAATGTGTGCCCTGGTGGCTGGTCCAGGCCAGATGTTCCGAAACCGCCGCGGGCTTGTAGCGTGCGATCAGTTGTTTCCAGCGCGCCAGGTGTTGGGGGTCGGGGGCCTCCACGCCGCCAAGCGACATGCCAACCCCGTGCAGGGAGATCGGAAATTTCTCAGCGAAAGCATCCAGCCAGTTCAGCCGGGGGCCGCCATCGGCCATGTAGTTTTCGGGATGGACCTCGAACCACATACCGTCCTCGGGACATTCCAGCGCCTGTCTGAAATGTTCGGGCTTGAGGCCCAGTCCGGCAGTGTTCGGAAGCGCGATCATCACAGGAACACCCCTGGCGCAAACACAGCGCCTGCGCCAGGGTTGAGAGAATTACGGACGTTCAACGGGCTCGAGGGAACCGTTGCCGTACGGGGTTTCAATGCTTTCGCATGTGCCCTCTGGAACGTAGGACCAGGCATTGCCCTGGTAGTCGACCGAGGATGTGCCGGCGCAGGATGTGCCCGGGCCAGCCGCGCAGTCATTTTCGCCCGCGAGGGACACGCCGTAACACTGTTCCATTTCCTCTGCCGCACCTGCGGCTTCTGCATTGGCCGCGGCCGCGGCGAGGGACAATGCCAGGGCCGTGGAAGCAACGGCAGCGAATTTGGTTTCAGATTTCATCTCTTGGTGTCTCCTTGATGAGAGGTCGAGCGGGGGGACAGGAGGGCCCGACCTGACAAGCGAGAAGTAAGCAAGCCAGAAGATGAATTTCCAGTAACGTCATACCGACACGCCGTCACCATCGCGTTATCACGCGTCAGATCGCGATCAGTTGCGCGTGAGGCTGTCGAGAGCGATGCTCTGTTGGCGTACAGGTTCACCGCTCTCGTCGCGGATCTGCAGGGACAGGTTGCGATTGTCCCAATCGACTTCAATGGCTCCAAAATTCACTGGCGCGTACATATCGCCGATACGATGCGGGCCCGGCTCGTTGTTTTCGTCGCGATACGACATGTTCAGAGCTGAAGAGGTTATCTCGTAAAGCGGATAGCCGATTACATCGTCGCGCACATAGAGCCCGGATGAGTGGCGATCGCCGGAGACCAGGACGACCCCCTCTGCGCCAGACGCCTCAATCGTCTCATACAGACGATCGCGCTCATGAGGCATGGTGCGCCAGGCCTCCCAGCCGTGGCCATCCGCCAGAACCTGGATTGAAGAGATCACCAGGCGGACATCTGCGGGCTCCTGCAGCGTTTCAGCAAGCCAGTTCCATTGATCTTCACCCAGCATTGAAACGCCAGTGTCTTCAGTTGGAACATACCGCTCCATGCCTACAGCATTGCGCTGCGGTGTCCGCTCAAGATCGCCTCTGAAATAGCGGGTATCGAGCAGGATTAACTGTACGCGTTGTCCGTCCGGGCCATAGGTGCGGCTAGTGTAAATGCCCGGGCGCGTGCGGCGCTCGTCATTCTCGGCCACGCCCCAGAACTCCAGAAAGAGTTCTTCGGCAAATCCCTTGAACGGGAATTGGCTGCCAAAGTCATTCATGCCGTAATCATGGTCATCCCAGATCGCGAGCATCGGCGTCGACTGACGCAGGTTCTGGAATGGTTCGGCTGCCGCCAGGCTGGCGTAGGCTGCGCGCAATTCCGGCAGGGTGGAGTCCCAGGAATAGGCGTCGCCATAGACGTTATCGCCAGTATAGATGAAGAGATCGCCCTGCTGGCGCGCAATCGTGTCCAGAATGTCGAGCGGACGGTCCGTGCTATGGCAGGAACCAAACAGGATGGTTTGCATCAACGTCTCTGACGCTGGTTCGCCTGCTCCCGGTCCCGCCTGTGGGCGTTCCACATCAAGCTGTGCGTAATACGGTGTCAGCGCATCCACCACATTGTTCGGAGCTGTGACCCCGGGCTCCGGCTGACAGGCGGCCAGAGCAATGGCGGAAGCGGCGATAACGTATTTGCGCATGGGACTCTCCTTCAGATCGATGACGGGCATAATCTGGATGTGTGACAGGGCGATGATGCGCTGGTCGTCGGCCAGGCGCAAAAAGCGCATGTCCTGGCCCAGCACATCAATACGGACGACTTCGCCGCTGTCCTGATCGACAAAAATGTCATTTTCCGGGGAACCACCGCGCAGTTCGATACGGGTTGTGGTGTAGGTGCCTGCAGGCGTTTCCACATCAACAGTTTCGATTGCAGTGAGCGTGACCTCCGACACAGCATGTGTCAGCGGGGCGTACCAGGTCAGGGAGAGGCTTTCTCCGACCGTCATCTCCATCGTCGCCGGGATAACAAAGGCTGTGACCCGCGCCAGTGTTCCATCCGGTAGAGCGGCAGTCAGCGGCTGCACGCCGCTTTGACCCCGAGGACGGGTCGCGGTGATGGTATTGCTGACAGAGCCGTCCTGGAAGTCGACGTCAAAATCGAAAATGTTAAGGCCAGAGTGAAAACGGATATCCACGGAACGTGGGCTGAGGTCACGCGCGGCCAGGCGCACATCCATGGTTTCATAGATTTCCATCGAAGCGAGCATGGACCGATCGAAGACGTGCAATTCATCGCCGTCGAGCTGCCATCCGAGATGGAAAAACCCGTCCCGTTCACCGTTCAGAAACAAGCCGAGATGGATCGCACCTGTCTCGAGGCGGACCGCGTCGAGGCGGTCGATATAGTTGATTTCCTGAGCGGATGCGGTGGCTGGTGACGCCATAGCGGCAGCGGCTGCCAGAACTGATCTGAACATGGATTCCCCCATATTGTGCCGCACTCCTGAAGCGCACAATACGCGGCCCGGCTACGCGACCTACTTAAATCGGGGACAGGATTGATCTCAGTCGCGCGCGATATAGACGGTGTACTGGTCTGTGAGCGCGCGAAAAGCGGCAGTTCGGTACGCCATCGGTGTCGCGCCATCCGGACAGGTCTGGCGTGTCGCGAGGCTCGCTGCGCCGTTGGCTTCAAACCAGCAAATGCCCTCTGCATTGTCGGGTAGGCGTGCGACTTCGAAGCCGACCAATACGCTTTGTTGCGGCGGGAAGCCGCGATAGAGCCCGAGACAATCTGATTGTGCGAGGAACGCCGCCTCGCCGGCTCTGAGGCTTCCATCGGCCTGGGGCTCGAAGGCGGTGACCCTCAAATCACGAGGATAGGAATTGCAGACCTCCAGCGTGCGTGTGATTTGCGCCAGGCCACGTTCATCCCGCGGAGCCTGTGCACAAAGCTGAGCCTCCTCCGGGGCAAGGTCGAAACAGGAGATGCGGGCCGATATCTGTCCCATCAAGCGGTTTCCGGAACCACGACGCCCGGAATTGGTAATGGGGTGTGTGCGGAAGCTGCGTGTTTCCTGACTGGCCGGACACGGTGGTTCAGACGCGAACTGCAAGCCGGAGCCGGCGGGCACGCACAGTTCATGATCTCCCGCGGCCTGCGGCCAGCGGAAACTCCCCGACATCACATGCAGGTCCAGTGTTTCGCCCACGACGCCATTGAGGGCCCCGTCGAGACACTCGCCTGGCTGGACGAGGAACCAGTTGCGAAGGACCTGATCCGGCAGGGGTGAAGTGCGATAGGCCGCTGCAGTGGCAACCGCAAAGCCGGTGTCATTGCAGATGTTCAGCAGAACATCGCGGGGCGCCTGGGCCTTTGCGGTCGGCAAAAGGGCAAGTGCGACGAAAAGAACAAGCAGGTGTTTCATGAAAAATTCCCGGAGACTGCGGGTAAACCTGCAATCTCCGGGAGTGGAGATCAACCGAAGACGACCCACCACATCAGTCGCCCCGGCAGAAAGGCGAAAAGGCCGGGAATGAGGAGGGCGCCAATGACCAGGCCCCTCGCTTCCTTTCCGTGACGCATCCCGCGATGGGCCATCGCATGCCTGACCAGGCCGTAGAGCCCGAGAAAAGTCAGCGGTACGAAAATATGGATTGGTGAAAAATGGCCGTCATTGATCTGGCGGATAAAGATCGCTGTCGTGGCGGTGACCATCATCGCCACGACGAAGGCCAATCCGAGCGTCCGGTGCGGAAGCGTCCCTTTTGGACCCAGGAACTGCAACAGTCCGATCAGCAGGGAAAGAATGGCTGCGACTGCATGCACCTGGATGATCAGGGGAGCTTCGAAGAAGACGCTCGGATTCATGATTTCCTCCTAAGCCTGGCGCCAGGTGCCATGGAAACCGAACGGACCGGAATAACCCAGGCGCCAGGCGGTCAGCGGACCGTCTGACAGGTGCAGCGCATCAAAAACATGCAGTTCTGTCCGGCGTTCACGGGAATTGAGCGCCGTGTGGAGGATCCAGCCCTCCCCTTCGCGAGAGCTTCCCGGTTTGGGAATGAACAGCGGTTCTTCCACATAGATTCCCGGGCCGTGGTCAAAGCGATCCAGCGCTCCTGTTTCCAGATTGCGACAGTCGATCGTGGTGGCGCTACGGATCTGGTCCGGGCGCCAGGATATTGTCCAGCTTCGGGTCCGTTGACGGCCTGTGAAACGCATGTCGACTTGAGGAAATTCGGCGAAGTCCGGGCCAAGCAAGCGTGTCTCGACCGGGCGGCCGGTGCGCAAGGTGACCTCCGTGTGCCGTGTCTGGCTGTCGCTTTCCGCCAGGGCTTCACCGCGCATGACGGCATAGGCTCCGCCATCGGCGAAACGCGCATCCTGGGACAGGGCGGCGTCGATCCGGATGGTTCCTTCGGCGTCTTCCCAGGCGCCCCCGAAGTGGAAGAGAAAGCCCGGATCCATTTCCCAGACGCGTTTCTGGGTCCAGTCATTCTTGTCGATCGCGATGGCGAACATCGGCGTTTCGGGCTGAAAGCGGAAACTCTCGATAAAGGGCAAACGCATTTCTTCGAACCGGAAACTGCCAACTAGGAAGACCAGCGAGCGCTCCGTGATCACAAAGTCGTGGATCATGCCGCCGGGAACGTCATTGACGAGACCGGCCTGGAGCAGCTCGCCTTCGGGGGAGATCTTCCACACGATGAGACGGTCATTGATCGCGTCCTGTCCGAAATTCCAGACGATTCCAGTCTCTGGCTCCCGCTTGGGGTGGGCGGAGAACGGAACGCCGTCGAGCCCATTTCCCCAACGCCGAGCGCCATTGCTTTCCAGCGTGTCTGGATTGAGTGACCAGGCTGAACCGCCTTCCCAGAGAGCGAGCAGCTCATCGCCCATCATCATCACTGACGTGTTGGCGACATTCATGTCATCCGGGCCGGTCAGGCCACCGGGATTGGGGGGAACGGAACCCAGGGCCGGGACCAGGAAGCGACCGGCTGCTTCCTCATTGCGCCATTTATCCGTCTCGACGAAGCGACCACGGTGACGGATGCCATCATCGGAGATGTTCCAGGACTGAATGAAACCGTCGCCGTCAAACCAGTGACGATACCGGTATTGCTGGCGGCTGAACCGCCCTGGGCCGTTACGGAACAAGGTGCCCCGCAATTCATCCGGGACCTGGCCGTGCAAACGTTCGGCCTCGCCGTCGAAACCCTCGGCCGGCGCGTCACGCGTGATCAACGTCCAGGGGTCGTTCTGGCTGGCGGCCTCATAGGCCGCATAAACCGGGTCCATGGACTGGGCGAAGAGGGCGGAGGACAGGCCGGCCATGCCGGTGCCAGCCAGCATGACTTTCAGGGTCTCCCGACGATCCAGTTTCATGATGCTCTCCCTAGTCCAGGCGAACTGAATGAGTGAGGTTCTGGCCAGCAACCTCGAAAACAGAGTCTTCCCAGGAGGCCGGGCCGAAACGTCCCTGCGCGTTGTTTGAGAAGGCGAACGGCTCGCTGGGGATGCCCATCAAATTGGTGTCCATTTCACCGTTGCCATTGACGTCGTGATACATGCGGATGGCGTACCGACCCGCGGGCAGGGTGCCGATTGCGGCGGTAGCGGTTTCGGAAGAGACGTCGATACGCGCGCCGGCAACCGGCGACCCACCACTCCAGGCTTCGGCGCTGTCAAACACAGCGACCATCAAGGTTCCGGTGTGATTTTCGATCGAGGTAACGGTGAGGGTGAGCTCGGTGTCGGCCGCGTGAGCCTGCGTGGCGGACGTGGCAACCAGCCCAAGGGCGAAGAGTGCTGTGGTGATGTTTTTCATGGTCTTACTCCAATCTCTTGTGGTGACCCGCTCGTGTTGTCTGGCGGGATCTGGATTGGTGATGACGCAGGCTTTGACGCATTTCGAGCGAGATTGCGCGAAAGGGCTGCCAGGCTTCGCGAAACGCGCTAGATGTCGGTTCACGTATCGTGAGTGGCACATGAACTGGTTGCAGGAACATCGTTCGGAGATCATCTCGGTCATCGTGATCGGCGCGTTCATGACCGTGCTCGCGCCGTATGATACCGATCAGCTGCCGCTATGGCTGCGCTATATCTACTGGACGATTCTGATGGCTGTCGGTTGGGGTTCCGCCGGCGTGATCCAACCGCTCCTTCGGCGGCTGGCGCCCGACATGCCGGACTGGGGCCACATGCTGGCTCTCTCTCTGGCGGTCAGTATTCCGGTGTCGGCAGGGGTCATGCTGATTCAGGGGGCATGGGGACCTGGATTTCCGCTTCAGGCCATCCCGGTGGTGTTCGGGCTGGTCTGGGTCATCTCGGCCGGGGTTACCGTGATTGGCTGGCTCGCAAGTCGCGGCGGCTCAGCATCAAACGAAGCCGATGCCGAAGACGCAATCGCGTCGAGCCTGCTCGACCTGCTTCCCCTTGGGCTTCGCAGTTCACCGATTCTGGCCCTGGAATCCGAGGACCATTATCTGAGAGTTCACTGTGAGGCGGGGGATGCGTTGATCCTGATGCGCCTGCGGGACGCCATTGCGGCCCTGCCGGAAGGCAGCGGTGAACAAACCCATCGCTCCTGGTGGGTTGCCAAAACAGCGGTCCAGAAAATAGAGCGCGGGCAAGGTCGCGCCCAGCTCACGCTAAAAAACGACATCATCGCGCCCGTCAGCCGGACGTTTGCACCCAAGCTCCGTGAGGCCGGTTGGTTCTAGTGTGCCAGCAGGATCGCGAACGGAACATCCTTGAGCAGGCAGGTGGTCTCGTCACGACCCAGCGAACGCTGCCAGCCCGGAGCGCCGAAGCCACCCATGACAAGCAAGTCCGCACCGTTATGCGATGATGTTTCGATCAGGGCCCGGGCAATGCTGCGATGGTTTAGGTCTACCGAATGTGTCGCCGCCCCAACCCGGTGCAGCTCGAGATAGTCTGAGAGTTCGGCCAGCTGATTGGCGGCTTCGCTCTGCGTTCCTGCGTGCGTGATGGTGACATTTTCCGCGGCTTGAAGAAATGGCATGGCGCCGACCACCGCATGCATGGCTTCGAGTGAACCGTCCCAGGCGATGACAATATCATTGAAATGTCCGCTACACGCGCGCTCGGTTGGCAGGACCAGGACGGGCCGTCCCGATTCAAAGGCCGCAGTCTCGATCGAGTTGAGCTTGTTGCGCAGATCCTTGTTGGAGGGTTTGGGCATGATGATCAGATCAGACAGGCGGCCTTCGCGGCTCATGGCACTGCGCGGAAGACCGATATACTCGATAAATCGCCCGATCTGTTCCGGTGCCGCATTATCCGCGAGCTCGTCGTAGCTTTTGCGCGCTTTCTGGGCGGCAATTGCCGCCGCGTCGTCGAGCGCTTCCAGCACGGCTTCCATGCCGTAGGTCGAAAAGGCATCGCCGAGAAAGTCGGCGCCACTGGCCGCGTTTCGTCGCACGAAGAGTGCTTCCAGGCGCGCCTCGTAATCAGTGCAGATCGCGTAGGACTTGGAGAGCAGCGGCGTGTCTTCTTCGCTGCCGGAGAGTACGGCGATAACGCGGCGGAGTTTCATGCGATTGCCTTTCCTACTTGTTTCGGCGGGCGCGCCACTCCTCAGCGGTTTGCCCCCAGATATTCACCATCATGCCGAAGCCCGGCACTTCGACCTCCTGGCCGCTGTCGCGGGAACCGAGTTTGGCAGCGACCGCCTGGCTGGGTGTGTTGTCGACATGAATGAGGTGAATGACCGACGACCAGCCAAGCGTGTCAAAGGCATGGTCGAGGCAGGCCGCTGCAGCTTCGGGCGCGTAGCCCTTGCCCCAGGCCTGGCGTTTGATGGTCCAGCCGACTTCTGGCTGTGGCCACTGGTATGGGTACCAGGGACCAACACGGCCCAGCCATTCATCGGTCTGCTTGTCGATGACAGAAAAGAAGCCGAAACCTCGCAATTGCCAGTGTCCGAGCAGGCTGCAGAAAGCGCGCCAGGTCATGGCAGGAACCTGTTTCCCGCCGATGAATTTCGCGGTTTCCTCGTCTTGCATCATTTCTGCAAGCGGCTCGAAATCGCGCTCCTCCGGATAACGCAAAATCAGGCGCTCGGTCTCAATAACGGGTCTTTCCATGTCTGGATGGCACTCCTGAACCGGGTGAATTGCAAAGGGTCAAATCGGCGCACCTGTTACTTTAATGCTTTATGAGTGACGCAGGCGGTCCGTGTACCTAGGGAATATGATATGAGTGCTGAGGGGTAGTCACTGGCGCAGGTCTTGCTTCAAGTGGCCTTGGGGTAGAGTAGTGGGGTAGTACACACCATGGACGACACAAACCGTCCCGGAGTGATACGTTTTTTGATCTATTTGATCGCTGCGGCAGGCCTAGCGGGCGGCCTGGCGGGTTGGGTGCAGTCGACGGGTGGCGGCGATTGGGCAGCCGATCTGGATGCGCCGACCTGGACTCTGGGTACGGATCTGTCCGTTCTTATTGGCGTTATGATGATCCCTCCCATCGCCATCGCGCTTTGGCTGTGCCAGCGCAGCGGCCGCGATGGCATGCGTCTGCTTTGCTCCTTTCTGATCGCAGGCGCCCTCGCTGTCATCATCGCCCACATGTTGTTCTTCTTTGGCACTCGGGATGTTGCTCTGGGCTTTGTCGCGCAGCTGGCTAGCTGGGTCTATATCCTGTTCGTCACCGGCATTGTTGGACGTTGCTCGCGCGCTGCCGGCTATCTCTTCTGGCCTGTGTTCGCTTGGCACACATTCAACCTGTCCGTCAGCTTCGAGTTGATGCGACTGAATGTTGGCGCGATCGGAGGGCTCTAGGCGTCAGGCTCATGGTTGAGGCCCGTATCGCTCAAGGTCCTGTTGATGGTTCGCGGGAAGAGTCGGCTTGATGAAGAGGCGACCATTGACCAGACAAAAAAAGAGCGGGGGCCGGGCTCCCGCTCTTTGTTTTTGATGCGAAGTTGCCCGCCTACGCCAGGCTTGAATCCAAACCCTTGCAGGCTGCAACGAGGCCTTTGACCGCGTCAACCGAGTGATCGAACATGGCTTGCTCGTCGTCGTTGAGGGAGATTTCGACGATCTTCTCGACACCATCCTTGCCGATGACGACCGGGACGCCGACATAGAGATCGTCCTGGCCGAACTGGCCGGTCAGATGAGCGGCACACGGCAGGATGCGCTTCTTGTCACGCAGATAGGCGACGGCCATCTCGATGGCGCTTTCCGCCGGAGCATAATAGGCTGAGCCATTGCCGAGGAGAGCGACGATTTCACCACCGCCCTTGCGGGTCCGGTCAACAATCGCGTCCATCTTCTCCTGCGTGGACCAGCCCATTTCGATGAGATCGGGGACCGGGATGCCGGCGACCGTAGAATAACGCAGCAGCGGCACCATGGTGTCGCCGTGCCCGCCCATGACGAAGGCCGTGACGTCTTCGACAGAAGCGGCGAACTCATCAGCCAGGAAGTGGCGGAAACGCGCGCTGTCCAGAACGCCGGCCATGCCGACGACCTTGTTGTGCGGCAGTCCGGAGAATTCGCGCAGCGCCCAGACCATAGCGTCGAGCGGGTTGGTGATGCAGATGACGAAAGCGTTCGGGGCATGTTTGGCGATGCCCTCACCCACGGCTTTCATGACTTTCAGATTGATGCCCAGCAGGTCGTCGCGGCTCATGCCCGGCTTGCGCGGAACGCCAGCCGTGACGATGCAGACGTCGGCGTCTGCAATGGCGGCATAGTCATCAGCGCCGGCCAGCTTGCTGTCCTTGCCGAAAACCGGGCTGGCTTCAGCGATGTCGAGTGCCTTGCCCTTGGCAATGCCTTCCGCGATGTCGAACAGAACAACGTCGCCGAGTTCTTCGCGTGCTGCGATGTGGGCGAGCGTGCCGCCGATCATGCCGGAACCGATAAGGGCGATCTTGTTACGGGCCATTTAGGAGACTCCTTGAGCGGATGGATCACGTGGTGAAAGATTTCTGTGCGGGGTCTAGCGCCGCTTGACCCTTGCTGCAAGTGCACATCGCGTCGCGTGTTGGCAGGCCGCGTGCCCGGTCTTGCGAATGACAACCCTCACGCCCACATGGGGAAGGCCGAAGGAGAGCCAGATGTCGACCCCGTACCACCTCGCCGAACTTAATATTGCCCGCGCCCGGTTTGAAGATGATGATCCGCGTTTCAAGGATTTTGTCGACATGGTCGAACCGGTCAATGCCTTGGCAGAGCGCATGCCGGGATATGTCTGGCGCCTGGTTGATAAGGCGGGCGTTGGCACGATGGATATCAAGGCTTTCGACGACCCGCGATTGCTGGTCAATCTGAGCGTATGGGAAGATCTCGACAGCCTGCTGACCTTCGTCAACAAGACGGTCCATGCCCGGGTGATGAACCGGCGAAAGGAATGGTTCGCCGCCATGGAAAGCCACCACCTCGCCCTGTGGTGGGTGCCTGCGGGCCACAAACCTGATCTCGTCGAGGCCAAGGCGAAACTCGAACAACTCGACCGTAATGGCCCAAGTGCCGATGTTTTCACCTTCGGCAAGTTTTACTCTCCCGAAGGCGAGGCGGTCGCGTTCGACATCGCGATGAATGGCTAGTCCAGCGCCGGGAGCACCAGCTCCAGTTCTCGACCGTCGCGGCTATTCCTGATCGAGATTGCTCCTGGCTCATAGGAAACCGGCAAACCGGAAGCGGGCGCCTTGAAGAACTGGTAACAGCAGGCTTTTCCGTCCGGAATTGGCTTGGTGCATGTCCGGCACTCCTCGCGGAGTTCCCGCGGCCCTTGCTCATAGGCAATCGGGACAAAACCGGCATGGGTCAGAGCTTTGCGCGACCCGGCACCGTAGTCAGCGTGGGCAGCCCCGGTATAAAGGTCCGTCCAGGGTGCGATCCTGCGTGCCTTGAAAACAGCAAGACGGGCCTGAACCATATATTTTTGAAGCCCGAAACCGGTCATGTCCGACCGGACCAGGGCGCCTCCAAGTTCAAACTCATCATCCAGCAAGGGCAGCACACCCGCCATCGCGATGATGTTGTGGGTCTCGTCGAGAATGGCAATCAGCGCACCGGCAGCGATAGCATTGGTGAACATCGTGGCGTCACGGCTGGTGAGGCCACCGCGGGCACCCTGTCGCACAAACTCCGCCAGCGCGTCGGGCGTGGGAAATCCGTTTTGATGAGAGAAGATCAGTCGAGCCTGCATGCCCGGTCTTTTGGACCGGGCGATGCATTTGCTCAAGGTCCTCAGGACGAGAAAATCGGCCAGGCCACCATAAAGCTTCCCACGAGGCCGCCTGTGAAAAGCAAGGTGCGTACAAAGGGTACGCCCAGCCAGTAGGTGGGCATGTAAACCATCCGGGACAGAGCGTAGATCGTCGCGCCCAGCGCGGACATGGCTGTGTTCACGTCGAGAATGTGGGCGATCAGGACCACGGGAGCGAACAAAGCCAGGCTCTCGATCTGGTTCTGAACCGCACGCGTTGTGCGGCCCATCAGTTTGTGTGGTTCACGTGGTTCGTCGCGCGGTCCCGCCTGTCGAAGGGGGCCAAAGGCGATCAGGCCGGCAATGCCCTGGGCAATGATCCCCGCAACAAGGATCCCCAAACCGGCCATCAGCATCCACAATTCAGTTGTCATAAGCTTTCTCCCGCTTCATCACCGGCACAGTGAGCATGCAAAATCGCATCTGCAATCAGTGTGATTTCAGAGTGGCTATGCGCTGGGGCATAGACTAGGCTGCAGCCATGGACTGGAGAGACCTGCAAACCTTCCTCGCAACTGCCGAGGCCGGCTCCACCCAGGCGGCGTCTGCCGATCTGGGCCTGGATCAGAGCACGATATCGCGTCGTATTGCTTCGTTCGAAACACGTCTCGGGCATCGCCTGTTCGAGCGTTTGCCAACCGGGCTGATTTTGACCCCGGCCGGAGAGCAGATGCTGGACACGGCACGAAAGGTGGAAACCGACGTGCACTCGCTGGAGCGTCGGCTGGTCGGCGGCGGCGACGAGTTGGAGGGCGAAGTTCGCCTGACCGTGCCGCCCTACATGCTCAGCGGGTTTCTGGGAGAAATCCTGTCAGACTATCACGACAGTCATCCTGATGTGCACCTCGACATCGATATCTCGATGACCGAGGCGAACCTGACCAAGCGGGAGGCGGATATCGCCGTGCGCGGCTCGAATACGCCGCCAGACCACCTGATCGGCCGCCGAGCAGGGACTTATCACACGACGCTTTACGCCCGCGAAGACCTGGCGAAATTCGGTATGGACCTGCCGTGGATCGGTTGGGGGGAGCCGGGCGAACTAGAAACCTGGGCGCGTGACCGTGGTCTGCAAGTCCGTTCACGCATCTGGAAAACCGAAAGCATGGAGGGTCAGCTGGCCCTGGTGCGACGCGGCCTCGGCATGGCGATCCTGCCGTGCCCGATGGCCGATACGCAGCCGGATCTCGCGCGCATTATCCCGGATCAGACCTGGCCGAGCCGGGATGTCTGGGTGTTGACCCACAAGGATTTGCTGGCTTCGCCGCGTATACGCAGCCTGTTCAATTTCCTGGCTGACAGTCTTCGTGCTCGCAAGGACCTGTTCGAGGGGCGGCTTTCTAGCGCTTCATGACCATCAAGATACCGTCGCCGATGGCGGTGAATGCCATGTCGACCCGATCATCGTCGCGGATTTTGACGGCGATGTCGTAAAGCGCGCGAGTATCCCGATCTCCGTCACGCTTGCGTTCATCGGCCACGTCGCCGGACCAGAGCACATTGTCGAGCAGCATCAGTCCGCCCGGACGCAGAAGTTTGAGCCCGGCCTCGTAATATGTGTCGTAATTCGACTTGTCGGCATCGATGAACATCATGTCGGCCTGGGCCGGAATTTCCTCGACCAGCCGGTTCGCTGTGGCGACCGCATCACCCTGGCGCATCTCCACAAGACCGGTGACCCCGGCCTGGTCCCAGAAACGCTTCGCCTGGCGGAAATAGTCCGCATTGATATCGCAGGCAAAGAGCCTGCCCTTCTCACCATGTAATTCCTGCATGACCAACAGGGTGGCCAGAGAGGAATAGCCAGTGAAAACACCGATTTCGACCACGGTTCGGGCGTTGGCAAGGCGGGCGCAAAGCTGCAGGAAAGCGCCCTGTTCAGGCGAGATCTGCATGCGTGCGATCTGGCCCATATTTGCGGTGAAATCCCGGCAAGCCGCCAGGGCAGGATGTTCCTGGCGATTGGCGCCACGAACATAGGCTGTCAGCGTTTCATCAAGGCCGATCGAGCGAGACATGAAAAACCTCCCGGAAAACTCCGGGAGGTCTATCACGCTTCGCGGGGCGAACCAGCTTATGGCTGCGCATCAATCCAGTCGCGTAGTGCGACCTCGCTCCAGTCTGTACCCGTGTAAAGCCAGTCCGGCGCAAAGGCCTGATTGTGACCGCGCGCCCGGTTGCGGATCACTTTCATGGTGTAGTTTAGATTGGCCAGCCGTGAGGGCAGCTGGCGGTTCTGGGACTCCATGTAGACGGCGTCTGCATAGGTATGGTCACCGGCTATGATCCGGCCTTCCACCAGGGTCAGCAAGTCCATGAAATTCAGGCACGATGAGAAGCAGCCGCTATCGGTCAGGATCACAGTTCGCGCCCGAACCGGATTATCGACCGCAGGTGCCTCTTCTCGAAGGCCGCCATCATTCTCCGCCCACAGGATATCGCCGTTCTCGCGGGCGCCTTGCATTTCCTCATACATATTGGCGTAGTACCGCGTGTTGCGCTCTGCCCCGATGCTTTCATTGTACCGTCGGAAGCCTTCAACCCGCTCCATGTTTTCTTCTGACAGGCGCCAGACCGGCGTGTGGCGTTGGCGAGGCAGGCGATGTGTCAGATAATCCTCGCCAAAAAGGGCGATGGCGATCTGGTTGGCCCAAAAGCTGTTGCCGCCGCCATTGCCGCGAATGTCGATGACGAGCTGT
The DNA here is from genome assembly GCA_965657935.1 of Maricaulis sp. GTDB lineage: Bacteria > Pseudomonadota > Alphaproteobacteria > Caulobacterales > Maricaulaceae > Maricaulis. The sequence goes on from CBFHQE010000016.1 coordinate 19,277, forward strand.
TCTCCTGAGGCGATATCGTCATGGCGTTCCTCGATCTCGGCAATCAGCGCCCGGACCTGTTCCACCTGACCCTCATCGAGCATGAAGGTCGGGACCGAGACCCAGAAGCGGCCCGGTGCATATTCCTCGAACTTGAAATCAGCCGCGCCACCTCGAGCCTCCTCTAGGTATTCATTCCAGTCAGCTGGACGGGTGCGCGCCCAACGCAGCTCATACTCGAACGTCGAGCCGTCCGCAGCGCGCATTTCACACGTTTCCGGGTAGTCCACGAACGGGTTGCCTTCATCGAGGAAGACATAGGGCATGGCGCGGGCGTGGGCGCCCTCGATTTCCGCAACACCGTAAAAGGGCGATGCCACGCGCGCACGCACGGCTTCAATTTCCTCGCCGTCACAGGCCGTTATGGTCGCGCCGTCGAGACGTTCATCACCGGATTCATTGAGCACGATATTGCTTCTGCCGGCCTGACGAAGGGCGATGAAGGAAGGCCAGCGGGCCCGGCGACTCTCGACCCGGAAGAAGATGTTCATATGCCCATCTTCAAATCGGTCGGCAAACCCCATCATCGCGAACCGGTAGCCTTCCCAGCTGTCGACGGTATCGGCGCGCCGGAGTGCTTCGGTACGGGCCCGGTTCATCAATTCCCGGAAAGCCGGGTTTTCCGCGTCGACCGGCCCCACATGATTGGCTTCGATGGCGTTGTATGCCGCCTCGATATCGTTGCGAAGCAGCTCGCCCCAGGGCGATTGGGCCGTTGCCGGAGCGCTGACGAGCCCGGGCGCGCAGGTGGCAAGGCCGACCGCCAAAGCTGCCGGATGGAAATTCTTGATCATGGTCTATCCCCCTGACCTTGTGTTCAGCCGCACATCTGGAAAGTGGCATGAAGCTTTTTTCGTCACATGATCAGGGGGTTAAATTGCGTTCAGGTCAGTTTGGGCAATGATGGAAACCTCACGCTGACGCTCTATCGTTCAGCCGCGAGATATTCATGCGTGCGCATTTCGATCAGGCGTGAAGCGGTGCGCTCGAACTCGAAGGCACCATCTCCAGACGGATAGAGGTCCTCCGGTTCGGCATCGGCGCTCATGACAAGCTTGGTTCGAGCTTCATAGAGGGCGTCGATCAGGGTCACGAATCGTTTGGCTTCGTTGCGCTTGTCCGGGCTCAGTCGCGGCGTGCGGTCAACCAGCACGGTGTGAAAGCGTGACGCGATGGCCAGGTAATCTCCGGGTCCCAGTGGCTGGGCGCATAATTCCGGAAAAGTAAATCGGGCAACGCCGGCGGCTTCACGTGCGACTCTGAGTGCGCGGCCATTCACATCGAGCTGACAGGATTGCGGCGCGGCACCTTGGGTCAGGCGCTCCCAGGCATCGTCCATGGCCAGCTCCGCCTCGGCGTCTAGAGGGCAGTAATAGACGGGCGCTGCCTCGAGCTGTCGCAGCCGATGGTCCGTATCGCCACCCAATTCGAAAACGTCGAGGCGCGTTTTCAGAAACGCAATGAAAGGCAGGAAAAGCTGGCGGTTGATACCGTCTTTATAAAGGCTGTCTGGATGTCGATTCGATGTCGAAACGACCACCAGCCCTTCCTCAAACATCGCCTCGAACAGCCGTCCCAGGATCATCGCGTCAGCGATGTCGGTGACCTGGAATTCATCGAAACAGAGCAGTTTGGCGTCACGGACGAGGGCGCGCGCGACGGGCGGGATCGGATCATCACCTGCGGATTTGACATATTCCGGACGACGTTTGCGCTGTCCCGGTTTCAGTCCGCGCCACTCGGCGATACGGACATGCACGTCCTGCATGAATTCATGGAAATGGACCCAGCGTTTGCTGTCCACTGGGGCATGTTGAAAAAAAAGATCCATCAGCATGGACTTTCCGCGCCCAACGCCGCCCCAGAGGTAAAGGCCCTTGGGGGCCGGTTTTGCTCGACCGAACAGAGGTTTCCGACCCGATTTCCAATCGTTTAGCTGCACAGCCAGCATGGTGAGGATTTCAGCGGCATGCTCCTGCGCCGGGTCGGCAGAGAGCTCTCCCGCGGCGACACGCGCTTTCCACATATCCAGGGGCGTTGCCATATCAGGCCTCTAGCTGGTGTGCGCGACCAAGGTCAATCGACGTTCGTGTCATCAGCCCGGCCAATGCCGTACGATCGCGAAGACAATGAGCGCCAGAGCCAGGCAACAGACACCGGCCAGCAAAGCGGGACGACGAATTTCACGCATGCAGTGTCTCCAGGGCGGATCGCATGGTCTCTGGCAGGACCACCGGGCGTCGGGTCTCGCGATCGACATAGACATGAACAAACCGGCCCTGGGCTGCGGGTTCGGCCTCACCCTCGGCAAACAGGCCGAGCTCGTATTGCACAGAGGATGAGCCAATGCGGGTGACGCGCAGCCCTGTCTCGATTGTCTGAGGATAGGCCAGCGGGGCGAAGTAGTTGCAACCGGTCTCAACCACCAGGCCGATGACCGAGCCGGTGTGAATGTCCAGCCCTGCCTGGTCGATCAGGAAACAATTCACAGCCGTATCGAAGAAGCCATAATAGGCGGCGTTATTGATGTGGCCGTAAATGTCGTTGTCCGCCCAACGGGTCGGCTGGGGGAGCCAGTGGCGATAGTCGTCGCGTAGGCGTTTCTCGATCACAGCACAGCCTCATAACAAGCCAGAGCTGCGTCGAGCGTCATCTCTCGCGGATTGTTGACCAGCAAGCGTTTCACTTCCATTGCTTCCCGGGCCAGACGGGGAAGATCGGTGTCACGGATGCCAAGCTGGGAGAGGCGGGTCTCGACGCCGACCGCATCTGCGATGCGCTCCATCTCGGTGACCAGGCCGTCAGTGGACGCGTGCAGCCCGAGATGCCCGGCCAGTTCTGCATAGAGTGGCTCTGCCGCGTCGGCATTGTAGCGCAGTACAGGGGGCAACATCAGCGAATTCGAGAGGCCATGCGGGATGTGAAATACACCGCCCAGCGGATAGGCCAGTGCATGCACGGCCCCGACAGGCGCATTGGCAAAAGCCTGGCCGGCCAGCAGGGCGCCGGTCAGCATGTCTTCACGTGCGTCTACATCATCGCCGTTGAGACAGGCACGCTCAATGGCGCCATGGAGCTTCTTGAGTCCGGCGATAGCCAGGCTGTCGGAAATCGGGTTCTTCTCGATCTTTGATGTGTAGCCCTCGATCGCATGGACCATGGCGTCGATGCCGGTCGCTGCCGTGACGGCCCTCGGAAGGCCCAAGGTGAGTTCTGCGTCCAGGACGGCGATGTCGGCATAAAGCGGTGGCGCGTTGATCCCCATCTTGGTGCTTTCGCCGATCGTGATGACCGAGATCGGGGTGACTTCAGAACCAGTGCCTGCTGTGGTCGGGATCAAGACGAGCGGAAGTCGCGGGCCTGTGGCGTTGTTGACGCCATACATGTCCTCCAGGGACTGGTCCGACCCGAGCAAGAGGGCGATCAGCTTGGCCGTGTCCATCGAGCTGCCGCCACCCAGGCCGATGACAACCTCGGCGCCAAAGGCGCGAGCTTCGTCTTCTGCCATCAAGACGACATCCCGGGGCGGGTCAGCGACCACCTGGTCAAAGATATGAATCTGCATTCCCGCCGCGTCCAGGCTGGTGAGCGTTGCATCGAGCAGGCCGAGACCGCGCACGCCTGCATCAGTCACCAGAAAGACACGTTTCGCGGAACCGATCAGCGAAGCGCAAATTCGCGCCAGCTGGCGGGTCGAGCCGCGTCCTACATGAATGTGCGGCACGGTGCGGAAGTCGTATGCGGCCATTAAGAATCTCCTTGCAGTCAAGGTGGCCGCAGCTGCAAACCACTGCAAGCGTCTTGAACGGAAGATTCTTCTGTATATTGTGCTGGGGGTCGCTATTCGCGCGGGGGTTGCATGCCGATCAGTGTCAGTTATCTGCCCGGAGAGCGCATTGTTTTGCAGTCCGGCAGTGGTGATGTCGGGCCCGCAGAGATTGATCAGGCCATCAATGAAACACGGGTTGCGGTTCACACTTACAACCCTCGCGGCGTTGTGATTGATACTCGTGTGAATTCACTGGATGTTCCAATGCACGTTTGGATCCGTCTGATCGAGGACTATTTCGCAAAGATCGGAACGCACGTTCCGACCGCCTATATCATTGACGGGGTGGTTACGCCCGACAAGTCGCTATTGCTCGAAATCACCGGGTTTAACAACGGCACCCCGGTCAGCATTTTTGCTACGACCGATGAGGCCGTCGACTGGATTGGACGGGTCGCGAAGAGTCGATGATCGCGATGCTGGAATATGATTCCGAAACCGGAATTTTGCTTGTCTATCAGACCGGGCAGCGAACCGAGGCGGACGCGGGCATCCAGGAGGGCATGCTGGCCGACAAGGTGGCAGAAACTGATCCGCGGGGTTTCCTCTACGTGATGGACCATGCCAGCTGGGATATTTCGCACGAGACCTGGATTCGGCTTCTTAAAACGGCGGCGATCATGATCGGATCCCGTCCTGCCGCCCTTGTGATGCCCAGAGATTTTCCAGATTCACAGATGGCAGTGCTGTTTGGAACGGTCTCGGCGTACGGGCTCAAACTGGAAACCTTCCCTGACGAAGAGACGGCACGCGCCTGGCTGCGGGCGCAGGTCAGTGGCTCGCGAAAAAGATGCAGCTAGCCTGAATTGCTTGCTGAGGTAGGTGAATCGAATTTTCAAATACTGGTGTCAGCTGTCGCACAGATGTATCTCTTCAATGTCCCTGAAGGACAAATAACAAGAAGAATAGTGTTTGGTGGTGGTGCGTATGCCTGTGAAGGTAGAACTTCTGGATGAGGGTCCGTTTGCCTCTATGACAAGCTGGGGCGTGCTCAGCCGTCAGGAGACCGGTTGGGCTCACGAAAGCGTGCGGGAACTCGTCGGGCGCGTCAGCGCTAAGGGTGTGCTCGTGGATGCGCGAGACACTGAAGTCACCAGCACGCCAGCCTATTCTGCCGAGGTCGTCGAGAATTTTGTTTTTGCGCTCGAGCGCCACTTGCCGATCGCATTTTTACCGCCGGCAGGGTGGTCTGAGGCCCATTACGACAAGGTCTGGGCCCTGGTGTCCGAGCTCAATGTCGAAGTTGCGGTTTTCGGCGAGGTAACGGCCGGTCGAGATTGGCTAAAATCCGCGGCGTCGCGCGCCAAAGACCGCTAACCTGTAATCAAGAAAAAAGCCGCCCTCTAGGGGCGGCTTTTTCATTACTGCATCGTCGGGATGACGAAGGCTTGGTCGCCGATGTCGCCGGAAGGCCAGCGCTGGGTCACCGTCTTAATCTTGGTGAAGAAGCGAATGCCGTCCGTGCCGTATTGATTGGTATCCGTGAAGGCGGAACGTTTCCAGCCACCAAAGGAATGATAGGCTACCGGTACCGGAATTGGCACATTGATGCCGACCATACCGACATTGACCTTGGCTGCGAATTCACGGGCGGCCAGACCGTTGCGGGTGAAGATGGCCACACCATTGCCGTACTGGTGCTGGCTCGGCAGCGCGGCGGCTTCTTCCAGATCATTCGCGCGAACGACCTGAAGGACGGGACCGAAAATCTCTTCCTGGTAGGAGCTCATCTCAGTCGTGACATTGTCAAACAGGGTCGGGCCAATGAAGAAACCCTTCTCATGCCCCTGCAGAGAGAAGCCTCGACCATCGAGCAAGAGATCGGCGCCTTCCTCGGCGCCCTTGCCAATCCAGTTCTCGATACTGGCCTTGTGAGCCGCGCTGACGACCGGGCCGTAATGCGCTTCGGGATCTGTGGAGACACCGACCCGCAGGTTTTGAGCCTCTGCTTTCATGCGGGCCACAAATTCGTCTGCAGTGTCCTTGCCGACGGGAACTGCGACCGGCAGTGCCATGCAGCGTTCGCCAGCGGAGCCATAGGCGGCGCCCAGGAAATCCTTGACCACCTGATCCATGTCCGCATCCGGCATGATAATACCGTGGTTCTTGGCACCACCCATGGCCTGAAAGCGCTTTCCATTGGCGGCACACGTCGCAGCAATATACTGGGCGATATTGGAGGAACCTACAAAGCTGACGGCCTTGATGTCGTCATGGTGCAGCAGGGCATCGACGGCTTCCTTGTCGCCATGCACGATTTGCAGCACACCTTCCGGCAGGCCGGCTTCCATCCACAGTTCGGCGAGGCGCACCGGAACGGAGGGATCTTTTTCCGATGGTTTGAGAACCAGGGCGTTGCCCGTGGCCAAAGCCATGCCCATGAACCACATCGGGATCATGGCCGGGAAGTTGAACGGCGAGATGCCGGCGACCACGCCGAGCGGTTGGCGCATGGAATAGACGTCGATGCCGGTGCCGGCGCTCTCGGTGTATTCACCCTTGAGAAGGTGTGGCACGCCCATGGCGAATTCGACGACTTCCAGGCCGCGGATCAGATCGCCCTTGGAGTCGGCAATCACTTTGCCGTGCTCGGACGAGAGCAGTTCGGCGAGGCTGTCCATTTCGGCTTCCACAAGCATCTTGTATTTCATCAGGACTCGGGCCCGACGCTGCGGGTTCATGGCCGCCCAAACGGCCTGCCCCTTTTTGGCGCCTTCAACCGCGGTGGCGACTTCGTCAGTTGTTGCCAGCTGCACGCGCGCCTGCACCTCACCGGTGCTGGGATTGAAAACATCACCATACCGACCGGATTTGCCGATATTGGATTTGCCATTCACGAAGTGATGAATCTCGCGGCTCATGCGCGTCTCTCCCCTGATGGTTCTAATGCCTGCCCAGAACGAGCAAGATCTTTGCGGCTCACTTAATACGGCTGGATGCCTGTGTCGAGCCGAGGCAGCCGCACTTTCCGATCTCGTCAGGGTGGCAAAAGCGTGATCGTTGCCCCACGACAACGCCTCGGCAAAAGAAGTGTTGCGAATGGTTAATTCCACTTGACGAATGCGCCATATCGACAAGTTTATGGAATACGAGTATGCGGCAACCAGAGGTCGCGTTGTCGGGGTTTCATCGTCTGACAGTGGGACTGAATGCTCAGATTGCGGTTTCACCGCGAACGAGAAAAATCAAAGGGGGATAGCCTTGTCCAAGAAGATCTTCGGAAGAGCGTTCAAACGCGCTCTGACACTCACCGCATCCGCGTCCATTATGGCGATGGCCGCAAGCGCTGCGCATGCCTTGCCAGGGCGCGACGACATCAGTCCTGTCGACAATGTCGATACGGCCAATGTCTGGGCCGGCGTTGGCATGATGTACAATGCCGGTGCGAACACGGTCTGTACGGGTCAGCTGGTTAATTCGCGCACGGTGATTTTCGCGGCTCACTGTACGGACAGTTTCTTTGACGCCCAGTATGGCGCCTCCACGGGTGGCGTTCCGATGGCGTTTGGCTTCGGCGTCAATGCCCGTCCAGGGTTCATCGAGTGGTTAGGTAACGGTTTCCAGACCGATGAAAGTCTTCAGGTCTACAACGTGCTGCAGATCCAGTCCGTCCTGGACGCGGGTGCTTTTCAGTTCCCTGGGGCTGACGTTGTGATGGCGACACTGGATTCGCCGGCAATTGGCCTGCCAACCTATGGCATGCTGTTCTCGCCGCTGACAGAATCCACTCCAGTCAGCATGGTCGGCTATGGCCGCAATGGGAATGGGTCCCTCGGCCCGGTTGGTGGCATTGACTGGCAGCGCCGTGCCGGCACCAACATGCTCGATGGTCTGTTCTCGCAGGATGACTTCATCGCTGCGACGTTTGCGCTTGCCGGTGGTGAATGGGCGTCGATCTACCCGCAGAGCGGGTCACAGCTGCTCTACCACACCGACTTTGACCGCCCCGATCGCAATGCCAATGATTGTAGCCGCGGCCCGGTCTACGTCGGACCGAATGATTATACCTGCGCGACGCCACCCTTCACCGGCCCGATCACCGGGGATCTCACTTCCTTTTTCGACGGTGGTGATCACATCAACTGGTATGGTGGCGACGCGACTGAGCGTGAATCCGGTACGGCAGGTGGCGACTCGGGTGGCGGCCTTTTCGTCGAAATCAGCGGGCGCCAGCTTGTAACCGGGGTTCTGTCCGGTGGTTGGATTTTCACCAGCCCGGCAGGCGGATATGGCGATGTCAGCTACTATAATCCGCTCTTTTTGAACCAGAACTGGATCCTGTCAGCGAACCCGATGGTTTATGCTTCCGCAGTCGCCGGCGATGGAAACTGGTCCGATGCGAGCCACTGGCAGCAGGATCTTGATCCGAACTATTTTGTGCTCGATGCCAATGGCAATGCCGTCAACGGTCTGAATCCTGATGCTCCGACGAGTGCTGTAGAATCCCTGACCACCCAGGACGATCGTTGGGGAACCATCCTCGATACCAATGTGGATGACATCACGGGCAATCAGCCTCCTGCCCCGCTCACGCAGAACAATAATGCCTTGGCTTCCGGTAATCCGACCGCCGGCATCGCCTCGACCAACAATATCGGCTTCGCGTCCCTCGACGGTGGCAAGCCTGGTGTTCAGGTCCAGGACGGACATGACATCGGCAAGGGCGGCCTGCAGGTTCAGGACAGCCTGGTCACTGCCGATAACGGCTCTGGAGGTCTGGACGTCAATGGCAGCATCTCCCTCTTTGGCGATGACAACACTCTGTCTCTGCCGCCGCTCGGCTGGGTTCCGAATAATGACTGGGGCTCTTTTGGCACCTGGACCGGCCCTGCGGACGGAACCGCGCATTTCTATGATGTCATTCTGGGCAATGCCGGTACGACCACGGTCGACATGGATGTCGAGCTCGACATGTTCACGATTGCGAACATAGACGCGCGCCTGGTCATTCCGGAGACCTACACGTTCAACACGCTGATCGCCTTCAACCACACGCTGGGTGTTGTTGAGCTGGACGGCCAGGTTAATGCACGTGAATACATGCTGACCTCCGGTGTCCTGACCGGCCACGGCACGCTCAACACAATGACTCTCTGGAATGTCGCCGGTGGCGTCGCTCCGGGCCGCTTTGGTCAGATCGGTGATTTCGACCTGATGGGCGATTACGTCCAGACGGCCGCAGGTTCCTTGTGGATCGATATCGGGCCGAATGGTGAAAGCGACCTTCTGGCGGTAACCGGTGACGTCTCTCTTGATGGTATGTTGATGGTCACGCCGACCGCAGCTTATACGCCGCGTTACGGTGATACCTTTACCTTCCTGACGGCTAATAGCATCATCGGTGACTTCGCATCTGTGTCTGACCTCCCTGGCGTCCTGCGTCCGGTTGTGAACCTCACGTCCAGCGCGGCTGTTCTGGAATTGTCGGCTGATAGTTTCGCGTCGCAGACGACCTACACGAATGCTTTCCAGTCGAGCCTCGGCAACGCACTGGATGCGGCACGTGACACCAATTACGATACACTTTCGGCCATTTATGGTCGTATCGACCTGCTGTCCGGTGACGTTCTCGCGGCAACGCTGGATTCACTGTCTCCGTTCGAGGCCGTGATGCTGGACCGTTCGACGCGGGTTCATTCTGACACGCTCAACGAAGCCCTGATGGGCCAAATCCGCGGTGGCGGCGGCTCTACGGCCACTGATATCGCGGTTGCCATGCAGTCCGCAGAACTGCAGCAGGACGGCTCGACCAGCCCGCTTCAGCAGGCCGGCGCGAAGATGCTTTTCCGTCACAATCATGGCGGTGGAGCCGAGGCGTCCCGCCCGGGCCTTCGTGCTTTCGCCGAAGTGGGTGTGTTGGGAGCAGATGCTGATCTCATCCAGGGCGCTGGTACAGCTGAACTGGACGGTGAGTTCTCGCTGTTTGGTCTGGAAGCGACATTCGATTCCGGATGGTCTCTCGGTGCTGCGTTCGGTTTCGCCAGCTCGGAAATGGATCGCCCGGCAAGTCTGGCGTCCATCACCAGCAAGACCTCGACAACACAATTCAGCGTCTTCACTGGTTATCAGGGCGATCGTATGGGTGTGTCCGGGTTCGTGAGCGTCGCTGACAGCGAAATCGATGCGGATCGTGCCGTCCTTCTCGGTTCCGCTGCGGCGACAGTCGCGGCCGACCTTGAGGGCGATTCGAGGACCTATGGTATCGCTGCCGATTATCGTGTGAGCGGTGATGACTGGTTGGTACAGGTTGTTCCAATAGCCAGCATCGTGTCGACAAGGTATGATTATGATGCTCAGACGGTCCGTTCCACGCCAGCCCTCAATATTGCTGGTCGTTCGGCGGACAGCACGATTGCCCGTATTGGTGCCAATCTCAGCACCAGCCATAGCTTTGCTGGCTTCATGCCTGTTGTTTATATTGGTGCTGCTACCGATTACGGCGACGAGTCCGAAACCTATTCGGCCTCTTTCCAGGCGGCTCCGACTGTTAGCTTTGGTACGACCGAGCGTATCGATGTCAACTCGGCCTGGTACGAGTTTTCCATCGGGATCGAGCGTGAGTTCGAGAATGGCATGAGCTTCAGCCTCGGTGCCTTCACGGAAGATCGCCGCAAAATGCTTGACCGCAGCGGTGCATCCATCGGCATCAGCATGCCGTTCTAATCGCGTTACACACGTTTTCGAGAAACACCCGGCCATCTTGGCCGGGTGTTTTTTTGTGCGACGGACTGCGCAAATTGCAACGTTGAACAACGGGGCACAGATGCGGAGACAAGTGTGTTGAGATCTATTGCGGTAATTGCCGGTGCGATCGTGCTGGCCGGCTGTTCGACCGCCGGCCCCGAAGCCCGGCGAGCGGAGCGTATGGGGGGAGGAGCGCCTGGCCCTGCTGCGGGTTTTACACAGGCCTCGCGTCTCGTGGATCATCAGCGTTATGAAGCCGCCTTGCCCATCCTGCGTTGCGTGGCGGGGCAGGGGCATGGTTACGAGATCGCGCAATACCTGGCCGGATACAGCCTGATCCGTCTGGCCGATGCCGAGAACACACCCGAAATCATGCGACCAGAACATATGACCGAGGGCTTTGAGCGGCTTGAGGTGGCGGCCGCGGCGGGGTGGGGCGCAGCCCAGGCAGAGTTGGCCCGGGCCTATTGGGATGTCGGAACACCTGAGGCCCTGCAACGCGGGCTCTACTGGACCAGTGTCTATCGTCGAAACTCGCGGGACCGGGCTTATGGAATCGACCGAATTTCCGACACGCTTGAGGGTGATTTGTCAGCCGCGGTCGGTTCGACCGACCGCGCTAGTATTCAGGCCGAGGCGGCAATCTATTCTATCCAGCCCATGCAGGCGGAGGCACTGACCCCGGAATGTGCACAGCTTGTTCGAGACCGCGGTGCCGGCGCAGGCACGCGGCAGCGCGCCCAGCAGCGCAGCGGCCGGGGCGGCGGTCGCGGGGGGCAGGGTGGTCGTGGCGGCCCGGGTATCGGGGCCGATGTCGACTAGCGGGTAAGGGGTTTGGCGACCAGCCACGCCGCGATGGCGCCGAGAATCTGCATCACGATGAAAAGCGGAGCGTGGCTGGGAGAAATTCCGGAGAACGTGTCCGTAAAGCTGCGCGCGATGGTGACGGCGGGATTGGCGAAGCTGGTCGATGAGGTGAACCAGTAGGCGCCGGTGATGTACAGGCCGACAATCCACGGTACTGCCCCGGCATTGTGTTTCACACCCAGCAGAATGAAGAACACAAGGCCGAAAGTGGCCAGAAACTCCGAAGCATACTGTGAAAGGCCGGTCCGCGACATGGACGAGATCTGGATCAGATTTTGTTCGAACATGACATGAGTGGCGATCACTGCAAGCAGGCCAGCGCCAATCTGACAGATTACATAGACGGCCGTTTCATTGGCCTTCAGCTCTCCCCGCAGCAACATCACCAGCGAGACCGCAGGGTTGAAATGCGCGCCGGAAACCGGGCCCAGAGTGGTGATCAGTACGACCAGGGCTGCCCCTGTCGCCAGCGCATTGGCCAGCAGGGCAAGGGCGACATCCTGTGTCAGGTTTTCCGCCATGATGCCGCTGCCGATAACGGCAACAAGCAGGAAAAAGGTCCCGATGGCTTCAGCCAGTGCGCGCGCGAACATGTTTTACGTCCCTCAAAGGCGGCCGATCGCCTGGAGTTCGGCCCTTAGACCTTCACGGCTCGGGTCGAGATCTTCGATAGCCAGAAAGGTTTCGACGCGCTGTTTAAGCTGATCGTAGGCAGTTTCAAAAGCCTGGCGCTGTTCAGGGCCCGCTTTTTCAACCGCGGCGGGGTCGGGAATGCCCCAGTGC
>CBFHQE010000017.1:0-28455 GCA_965657935.1 Maricaulis sp.
AAGAACGGCGAGACCTCGCGTCGCAGATTGGTCATGCGCTGATTGATATCGCTGAGCCCCTTGCGGAACTCATCATTGTCAGCCTCGGTAACAGTCTCCCAGTCACCTCGACCAACCGCGCGCGCCCGCCATACTGCGAGCAAATCACAGGCATCCTGAACCAAGGCCAACGCCGCGTCTTGCATGCTGTCATCAAGCAGGGTTTCCGCGCGTGCCTCGCGCATCGCCGCATCGGGCTCCCGATAAGGGGCGAGTTCCGCTTCGATATCACTCAGAAACTGGCGAAGCTCTCGCCAGATAAACGGAGCCTCAAAACCGAGAACAGCATTCTCCCGCTCAGGCGTCCGCGCAGAACGCCTTGGGACACCTTCGTACAACCGACGTTTCAAATCTTGTTGCTGTACCTCGCGCAGGGGCCCAAGCAATTCTTCGTGCAAACTACCATGATCCCAGCCGGCCGCTGGTGCCATGCCATCCGTATCAGGATAACTGACATAGGCAGCAAACCGCATGGCATATCTCCGCGCTACACGCGGTCGAGCTGCACGTTCAGCGATCCAGCCGTCATCCTCACCGGCGAACCACTGGTTTGGGTAGCTAGCTCCCAGCTGCATGAGATTGTCCGGCGCTTCGTGATCCTGGGCTTCAGGATCTTGAGCCGACAAATAGATTACCTTCGCCCAATCCTTTCGCTCCGGCTCCATCAGCATGCTGAAGTCAGAGTAGGCGAAAAACAACAAACGCCCAGCTTCCGGAAAGGAATTCCGGCCGGCATCCGGCAGCTCCGACAAGTCGATCTGACCGAGAAAGGTCATCGCTTGTCTCGCACCATCCTGCTCGTATTCAGGCCAGGCGACCCCATTGGGCAGTTTGGGCAGCCCCCCGAAATAACTCCCGGGTGATGACACGCCGATAGCTAGGGGGCGCCCGTCCCGTTTGATATAAACCGAACGCGCGCCCATCGCCTCGAGCTTCTCGGCGAGATGGGCCTTTTGCTTTGGTGTGGGCTCGCGATCTACTCCGCGACCGGCCCTATCCATCATGGCGAGTTGTGCACGTGACTTCCACAAGATCGGTGCCAACGTGTTCGCAATCGCCCAGATTAAAACAACCGCGCTGAGAGCATAGAATATCACCGATAACGACACGACGTCCCCCGAACGAAAAAACCCCGGCGTGCAAAGCCGGGGTTTGAACTTTAGGCGAGAAGATAAACCTTACGCCAGCTCTTTTTCCATGTCGGCTTCCCACTCGCCCAGAGCGGCGAGGCCGTTCATCCTGGCGCGGTGGTTGAAGGCCGCCTGGCCGGCGGCGATGTTTTCCGGCTTGCCGCCCCAGGCTTTCAACGGAGCAGCCTGCAGGGCACGGCCATAAGAGAAGGTCAGCGGCCACGGCAGTTCATAGGAAGCGTTCATGGCGTTGAGGTGCGCGGTGGCTTCCTCATCGGTCTGGCCACCGGACAGGAAGGCGATGCCCGGAACAGCAGCCGGCACGCAATTGGCCAGGCACTGAACCGTCATGTCGGCGACTTCCTCGATGTTTGCACGGTCCGGACCGGTGGTGCCGGAGATGACCATGTTCGGCTTGAGGATAGAGCCTTCCAGAACAACACCCTGGTCGAACAGCTCGCGGTAAAGCGTCTTGAGGGCGAACTCGGTGACTTCGTAACAACGCTCGATGGAGTGGTCGCCATCCATGATGACTTCCGGCTCGACGATCGGCACGATGGACGCTTCCTGGCACAGCGCGGCATAACGCGCGAGCGCGTGCATATTGGTGTTGATGCAGTACTGGCTCGGCACGGCATCATCACCGCCCTGGCCGATATTGATCACGGCGCGCCACTTGGCGAAACGCGCACCCAGCTCGAAATAGTCCGCCAGGCGGTCACGCAGACCGTCGAGGCCTTCTGTGATCATCTCGCCTTCGGCACCGGCCAGGGCTTTCGCGCCCGTATCAACCTTGATGCCCGGGATGGAACCGGCATCCTGGATCAGCTTGGTCAGCGGCGTGCCATCGGCAGCTTTCTGGCGGATGGTTTCATCATACAGGATGACACCGGAGACACGCTCGCTCATCGCTTCTTCGGTGCGGAAGAGCATTTCGCGCCAGTCACGACGATTGTCCGGGGTGTTGTCCAGGCCGATGGAAGCGAAACGCTTGCCGATCGTGCCGGTGGACTCGTCCGCCGCGAGAAGTCCCTTGCCCGGAGCGACCATGGCGCAGGCGGTTTCGTTGAGAAGGTCGAGATCCATTATAGTCCCCAGCAGTGGTTAAGCGGCGCGCCGCGTTTGTCTGTCTCTTGGCTCCATAACAGCTGTCCGTGTCACCTGTTTGTCGAGCCATCAGCATCAGGAGCAGACCCGATGCGTTAACGATAACATGCCTTCTATGGCAGGCTATCTGCTAATTGGTCAAGCCACCTCTGCGGCGGTCTCGACCAGAACACCCACACCCGGCAGCTGCTTGCCTTCCATCCATTCCAGGAAGGCGCCACCGGCGGTGGAAATGAATGTGAAGTCGTCAGCGACCCCGGCCTGATTGAGCGCGGCAACGGTATCACCGCCACCGGCAACCGCAACCAGCCCGTCTTCCCTGGCCAACTTGGCCGCCTGATTGGCTGCAGCAACGGTCGCGGCGTGGAAGGGCGGCGTTTCAAACGCACCCAGCGGTCCGTTCCAGATCAATGTCTTCGCGCCATCCATGGCGAGCGACAGCGCCGTCACCGTGGCCGGACCGCAATCCAGGATCATTTCATCGCCCTGCACGTCGGAAACAGCCGCCAGGCGGGTTTCCGGGTTGGGCGCAAATTCCTTGGCCAGAACCACGTCACTTGGCAGCATGATCTTGCAGCCGCTCTCCTCGGCATTGGCCAGGATCATGCGCGCGGTATCGACGAGGTCTTTCTCGCACAGGCTTTTGCCGACCTCGACGCCCTGCGCGAACAACAGGGTATTGGCCATGCCACCCCCGACGAAGAGGATGTCGACCTTCTTCACCAGGTTCTGCAACAGGTCGATCTTGGTCGAGACCTTCGCCCCGCCGACCAGCGCAATGACCGGGCGCTCCGGCTTTTCCAGCGCCGCGACCAGATGGTCGATCTCGCGCTGCATGGCCAGGCCGGCATAGGCGGGCAGAATGCGCGCAACGCCGTTCGTCGTACCATGTGCGCGGTGCGCGGCTGAGAAGGCATCATTGACGTAGATGTCGCCGAGATCGGCCAGCGCCTGTGCGAAGTCCGCATCATTCTTCTCTTCGCCGGGCTCATAACGGGTGTTCTGCAGAAGCAGGACGTCGCCATTATCCAGGTCAGCGATCGCGGAGAGCGCATCATCACCCACCGTGTCATCGACAAAACAGACTTCGCTGCCCAGCAGGTCCGCCAGCGGCTGGCCGACCGGTTCCAGACTCATCTCGTCGACGCGCTGGCCCTTGGGGCGCCCGAAATGCGCGAGCAGGATAGTCTTTGCACCCCGTTCCTGCAGATATTCAATCGTCGGCAGGGCAGCCTGAAGCCGCGTGTCATCGCTGACAGCGCCGTCCTTCATCGGCACGTTGAAATCGACACGGACGAGGACGCGCTTGCCAGCGACCTCTGCATCCTGAATGCGACGGATCTGGGTCATAATAGCGCGTCCTTGTCCAAGCCTTACAGGTACTTGCCCATTTCGACCGTGGTATCAATCATGCGGCAGGCAAAGCCCCACTCATTATCGTACCAGGTCATCACACGAGCGAGGCGTTCATCGATCACCTTGATCTTGTCCAGGGCGACGACGGACGAACGGCTGTCATGGTTATAATCGATCGAGACGAGCGGGATATTATCATAACCCAGAACGCCCTTCATCGGGCCGTCCGCAGCCGCCTTGACCGCTGCGGCCAGCTCCTCTGCGGTGGTGGCCTTGCCCGGTGTAAAGACCAGGTCGATCAGGGAAACATTCGGGGTCGGAACCCGAACAGCGGCGCCGTCCAGCTTGCCGACCAGTTCCGGCAGCACCAGACCGACAGCCTTGGCAGCGCCGGTAGAGGTCGGAACCATGGACATGGCCGCCGCGCGGGCGCGATGCAGGTCCTTGTGGTTACGGTCCAGGGTCGGCTGGTCGCCGGTATAGGCGTGGATCGTGGTCATGTGACCGCGCTCGATGCCCACAGCGTCATTGAGGACCTTGGCAACCGGTGCCAGGCCGTTGGTGGTGCACGACGCGTTGGAGACGATGATGTCGCTGGCTGTCAGCTGGTCATGGTTCACACCATAGACAATGGTCTTGTCGGCATTCTTGGCCGGAGCGGAACACAGGACACGCTTGGCGCCGGCTTCGATGTGCGCCATCGAGGCGTCCTTGGAATTGAAAGCACCCGTGCACTCCAGGACGATATCGACACCCAGGTCATTCCACGGCAGTTCCGCGGGATTGCGATTGGACACTTTCTGGATCTTGCCAAAGCCGGCATCGATCCAGTCATCACCGACCTTGATCTCACCGGGGTAGCGGCCATGCACGCTGTCATACTTCAGCAGGTGCGCATTCGTTTCAGGCGTGGAGCTGTCATTGATGGCAACAACTTCGACCTCACCCCAGCGCTTCTCCTCGAGAACCGCGCGAAGGGCCAGACGGCCAATACGTCCAAAACCGGTGATCGCAACACGAAGGGCCATACCCACTCTCCTTCAGACAGGCGCAATATTGCGCATGAATTTTGGCGCGCATTTAGCTCCGTTTACGGTCGAGGTCCACCTTTAGCGGCCCTGAATCTTTGCATGGCAGTATTTTTTTGCAGAATCAGGGATAGCGATGTGAACGCTCCCACAAGACAAAATCCGCAGAACAAGACGCTCGAATTTCGGGATAGTGCGCAATATTTAGCCGATGTTGGCGCTATCACGACAGCGCCCGTCCACCAAGTGGCCAATCCAAAGAACAGAACAGCGAGAAGAACTTGGCTCGCCAATGACGTGAGGCGCCATCTGCGACAGCATCAGCGGGACGCAGGTGCAGGGCTTGAAATGCCAAGCCCTGCCTGCAAAAACATGCGCTGGGACATCAAAAGGACGCCTCGGCTGGCGTGAGACTCATGAAAGTACTGATTCTTGGTGGTGACGGCTTCTGTGGATGGCCGACCGCTCTGCACCTCTCGAACCTGGGCCATGACATTGTGATCGTCGACAATCTGTCGCGTCGCAAGATCGATATCGAGCTTGAGGTGGAATCGCTGACGCCGATCCGGCCGATGAGCGAACGCCTGGCCGCCTGGAAAGAGGTTTCCGGTCGCGACATCCAGTTTGTCGACATGAATATCGGCAAGGACTACCAGGAATTGCTGGACCTGATCGCGGACGAAAATCCAGACACGATCGTCCACTTCGCCGAACAGCGCGCGGCGCCGTATTCGATGAAGTCCGCGCGTCACAAGCGCTACACGGTCGACAACAACCTCAACGCCACCAATGACGTGCTGGCTGCGATCGTCGACAGCGGCAAGGACATCCACCTCGTCCACCTCGGCACGATGGGCGTTTATGGCTACGGCACTGCGGGCATGAAGATCCCCGAAGGCTACCTCAAGGTGAAGGTCGAGACCTCGGAAGGCCTGAAGGATCAGGAGATCCTCTATCCGGCCAATCCGGGCTCGATCTACCACATGACCAAGACCCAGGATCAGCTCTTCTTCCACTTCTACAACAAGAACGACAAGGTGAAGATCACCGATCTGCACCAGGGCATTGTCTGGGGCACCCAGACAGAGGACACCAAGCGCGATGCGCGCCTGATCAACCGGTTCGACTATGACGGCGATTACGGCACCGTTCTCAACCGCTTCCTGATGCAAGCCGCTGTCGGCTATCCGCTGACGGTACACGGCACCGGTGGTCAGACCCGCGCCTTTATCCACATCCAGGACACGGTTCGCTGCATCCAGCTGGCTGTCGAGAACCCGCCGGCCGCAGGCGACAAGGTCCAGATCATGAACCAGATGACCGAGACGCACCGCGTCCGCGACCTGGCCAAGATGATCGCCGACATGACCAATGCCGAAGTCCAGCTCGTTCCGAACCCGCGCAATGAAGCGGATGAAAACGACCTGCACGTGGAAAACGACACCTTCCTGCAGATGGGCCTCAAGCCGATCACCCTGGCCTCTGGCCTGCTGGAAGAGGTTACCGAGATCGCACGCAAATTCTCTGATCGCTGCGACCGCGCGAAAATCCCCTGCATCTCCTATTGGGGCAAGGGCCGCGAGGAAGCCGCTGCAGACGCTCCGGCCGAGACGACGGCCGCGGAGTAAATTCCGCCACATACGGTTTGGAAGGGCGCCCGTCGTGGCGCCCTTTTTATTGCGCGGCCCAGGCCAGGGCGCGTTGTTCCAGCTGGGCGACAAACGCGTCCTTGCCTGACTGATAGGCTTTGCGGTCGCCACCGGTCTCGATCAGCGCGATTTTGACAGCAGCATAGGCATCACGCTCGTGGGCGTGGCTCCGCAGATAATCGCGAAACACCACATGGCGGCGAAGGTTCGCATCGCCCTGCTGGTAGACATGGATATGGTGGGTACGTGTCCCGTCCGGCGCCTGTCGGCGCAAATAGCGGCGCCCGGCCAGCCCGTACTCCCCCAGATAGTCATAACCCGCTGCTCGCAAGACCTCCGCCTGCTTGTCCAGTGACACCAGCGACTTGACCGAAACCAGCATGTCGATGATCGGCTTGGCGGCGAGACCGGGCACGGATGTACTGCCAATGTGGTCGATGCAAACAGCGCCGATCAAGGCATCGAGACGCTGGCGTTCAATCTCAAATGTTTTCGGCCATTCGGAATCATAGGGTGTGATCACCCCATCATCCCCGTCATCTTGTCCAGAAATACACAGCACTGGTCCAGCTGGTCGATGGCCACGAACTCGTCCGGCTGGTGCGCCTGTTCGATGGAGCCGGGACCGCAGACGACGACGGACAGGCCTGCGGCCTGGAACTGGCCGGCCTCGGTGCCATAGCTGACCACGCGGGTGGAGTTATCGCCGGTGATCTGGCGCGCCAGGTGTTCGGCAGCGCCGTCGTCTTCCGGGGCAAAGGCCGGCACGTCAGAGCGCATCTCGACCGTCACGCAAGCATCGGGCGCGCTCTCGCGCATACGGGCCTCGACCTCGGCTGCCTTCTCCCGCAACCCGGCCTCAATGGCATGCACATCATCCCACGGGCAGGGACGCATCAGCGAACCGAACTCGGCATCCAGGGCGAGAATGTTCAGCGCCGTTCCGCCCTTCACCTCGCCAATGGTCAACGTGCCGTGCGGCGGGTCGAACGGGCTGTCAGCCGGGGCCATCTCGCGCATCAATCCGGCCTGCTCGACCAGGTAGTGCATCAGCGGCACGGCATGGGTCACGGCGCAGGCGCCATCATTGACCAGCGAGCTGTGCGCCTCCTTGCCACGCAGTTTGACGATGATCGAGAACAGGCCCTTGTGAGCGGTGACGACCTTCATGTCCGTCGGCTCGCCCACCACAACAGTCGCCGGCTTGAATGCACCTTTCATGATCTGGTCGATCATCGCCGGTGCGCCCAAACAACCAACTTCCTCGTCATAAGAGAGCGCGATATGCACCGGGCGTTTGAGGTCTGCAACCGCGATTTTCGTCGCCAGGGCGAGAATACAGGCCGAAAAGCCTTTCATGTCACAGGTGCCACGCCCGTAGAGCAGCCTGCCCTTCTCGGTCAGATCCCACGGGTCCGTTGACCAGGGCTGACCGTCAACCGGCACCACATCCGTGTGACCGGACAGGACGATGCCCCCATCGACCTTCGGCCCGAACACGGCATGCAGATTGGCCTTGCGCCCATCCGGGCTGGGAATGCGTTCACACCAGGCACCCAACGCAGTGAGCTTGGTCTCGACATAATCGATCAGCTCGAGGTTGGTATTGCGGGACGTCGTGTCGAAAGCGACAAGCGTGCGGAGCTCGTCAATGGCGGTGTTGAGCAGGGAATGAGTCATGCCTTGCTCATAACAAGCCAACCGGCCGGGTCAATCACCCAGGGCTATTCAAGCAGTGGTGCAGAGCTGTCGACCGTGAACCTGGCACGGAATGCCTCAACCATGGGCAGGATCACAGGATAGGAATATTCCACTTGCATGCGCGCAATGGGCAGGTCGCCGGTCGTGTCGACCAGGTAGGAGACCTCAACCTGGAAATCATCGCCCATCTCGGCAAGATCGGCCTGCAGCTGCGCCTGCAGGGTTGCTGCCGAGATATCCGCATCCACCATAGCCATGCGCAAGACTCGCTCAGATGCCCACTGCACCGTTGACCCCTTGTACAGGGCAAGCGAAATCTGGATCGTGGCCATGATCAGAAAGATCAGGGCCGGCGCGACCAGGGCGAATTCCAAAGCCCCCGCACCTGTCCGGTCGCGGGCAAACCCTCCGAGAAAGGCGCGGCATTTATCGAGCGCGGACAAATTCATTCACGCTCACCTCGTATTGCCCGAACAAACCTGCAAAATAGGCTGTCGCCTCAAGCTCATGCACAATATCCGGCACGGAACCGTCGGCACACAGCTGGCCGCAGGGCGTATCGACGCCCGCGCATTTGCAGCATTTCTCGACCGTGACCTCGCTCATTTCCGGCCGTGACGACCAGCTCGTCTCGATGACCGAGATGGCGACATTCACGTCATCCCCACCCGCCATGAAATACTGGGCGCCACTGCGAACAGCGGAGTGCAGGTCTGTCCTGTCATAGGTCATGCGCCCGAGGTCGAATATGCCCAGCATCATCGCGACGAGGATAGGGGCGACAAGACCGAACTCGACCGCCGCGGCGCCACTCTTGCTGGATATGAGTTGTCGTAGAACCGTTCTCATCATCTACTCCACGAGCCACACGGAACTGGGGACCTCCGCCCAGTTCACACCGAGATCCGAACAATCTGTTGTGATGTTGGCATTGCCCGTCACTGAGATCGTATAGCCCACCAACTGCATGCAACCGTTCTGACCGGAATAGTCGCCCTGGAAGCTGATATCGCCTGACGGTGTGTAAATCGCACCGGTAATCTGGCTGTCGGCGGTGCCGTTGAACACGTGCGAGGCGCCATAATCGAGCCGGTCACCAAAAAAGGCGATACCCTGATAATCACCCGTCGAAGGCGCCTTGATGTTGATCTCGGACGTACCGTTAAAACGAACCTCAGCGCCATCGGTCAGGATAAAGGTGACGTCTTCGGCATTGACCGAACCGTTTGCTCCGACCCGGAAGTCACCACCGTCGATAACATAGACGCCGGGCTCGAAGGTCACATGATTGTTAATATTGATTCCATTACAAAAACGGGTGATGCCATCGACCCCTGGCGAAACAGTCACGCTCGAATGGGGACCACCGCCTGGAATGTTCGAACAATTGGACGGCAGAAGCGGCAATTCGACATCTGCGTAGGGATCCTGCGCACGCGGCAGATCCGTTCGGGGTTCGGCGCACCCGGTCAAATCATAATCTGCGCTGCCACCACCAACCGCGAATCCGCCCACAGAGTTGATGCAGGGCACAACGACATCCGTTGAGCCGCCCAGGTAAACAGCATCGTCCGCGATGGAGTTGGACATCACCTCACACTCGATCATCGCGATATTGGAACTGCCAGAAAAATTGATCGCTCGCCCCCCCTCGGGGCTTAGAGCGAGAACGCAGACATCAGCGGCCTCCTCAAAGGTCGCCACGGCGCGCACCGAAAACGTCACGGCCCCGTCAAAGAAGATCTGGGAGAAGAGACGCGGCACCGTGTGGTCGATATTCACTTCCATCGACCGGCTATTGCGGTGCTGCCCAGCGGTTGGGGGTGAACTTGTCGACAGCGTCGCCAGCAAGGGATCATACTCGTGCAGCAGGGCCTCGTCCTCGGCCTCCCGGTATGCCTGCGCCTTGGGTTCGCTATTGCGCAAGGAAACAGCGCCCGCATAAGCCGCCATATCCGCCGTTGTCTGCAGCTGGCGTTGCTGGAGCTGCCAGTAGCCCGCTTCAAGTCCGAGGCCTGCAGAACCGACAAGCACAGGCAGACACAGAGCAAACAGCACCGTCGTGTTGCCGCGCCGATCTTCTGTGAAGCGGTGCCACCAGCTTTGTATGATCCGCAGGATACGCATACCGGCATTTCAACACGCAGATCTTGGAAAGACGTATAATCGTGAGGCCAATTTTGGCTAAAGTTTTAGAGACTTAACCATTGATTTAGACAGCGCACACCCGCAACTTATTCGCGAAAATTCTCATAAATATCCCTGTTGCCCGTAACGGCGTTTTAAGAGGCTTGCTGTAAGCACACGACAGGAAAGCCTGTGTGTGGACACGTAAAATGACCTGTGTGGTGGATTGGTTTCGCGATTTCTGGAGAGATCGTCGTGGCAATGTCGCGATGATTTTCGCCCTGTCCTTGCTCCCGGTGACGGTCCTGTCGGGAGGCGCGGTCGATTTTTCCCAGGCCATGAATGCGCGTACTCGCCTGTCCCAGGCGCTGGATGCTGCGGCGCTGGCCGTCGGCGTGAACCCCACCATCTCCGACGAAGACGCGCTGGATATCGCCCGCGATTTCATCTCGGCAAACTATCCAGGCGGCGAGCTGGGCGACGTGATGAACGTCCAGGTCTCCATGAACAACGAGTCCGACACCGTAACGGTGACCGGACAGGCACGGGTCCAGACGATTATACTGGGCCTGATTGGCATCGACTTCATAACCGTCAATTGGCAGACCGAGGTCCAGCGCGCGCGCTCACGACTGGAACTGGTCATGGTGCTCGACAATACCGGCTCAATGGGCGGATCCAAGATATCCAGCCTGCGCGACAGTGCAGAACTGCTGACCGAGATCCTGCAAGAGGCCGCGGAAGAACCCGGCGATGTCCAGATCGGCCTGGTCCCGTTTGCCGCAACGGTAAATGTCGGCACCGGATTTGAACGCGCCTGGTGGCTCGACCCCGATGGGCGGTCTCCCATTCATGCGGACTGGGCGGGCGGGACGTCAGTGGATGTGGAAGTCGAGACCTGTACGGGCCGTCGTCGTCGCCGCCGCTGCACGACGACTGTCGAAACGGCCAATTTCACCCACTGGGATCTCTTCGACGACATGCGTTACGAAGAATGGGAGGGGTGTGTCGAGGCGCGCTCCATCCCTATGGACATTGACAACACCGTACCGTCCACCAGTAGCCCGCAAACCCTGTTCGTGCCCTATTTCGCGCCCGACGAGCCGGATAATGACAGCGATTACCGAAATAATTATCTGAATGATGGCGTCTCCGGATCAACCGATGACCGGCTGCGCAATATCCCGAAATACGAAGACAACTACGTGCGCGATGATTACGGCCCGAACATGCGCTGCACAACGACCCCGATTACACCGCTCACCTCTTCCTCCTCGACCATCACCTCGGCGATAAACCGTATGGGCGCCAGCGGAACGACCAATATCCCGCAAGGTGTTGGCTGGGGAATTCGCGTCATATCGCCGGAGGAACCGTTCACAGAAGGCACATCATGGGATGATCGGGATGTCATCAAGGCCATGGTCATCCTGACTGACGGCGAAAATGTCATGTCTGGCCGCTCGACGACTCTGCGTTCCGATTACGGCGCGTATGGCTATTCGCGCGATGGCCGCCTGGGCACCACATCCAGCAGCTCCTCGACGCTGCGCAACAACCTCAACAGTCGCCTCACGGCCGCCTGTAACGAGGCCAAGGACCTTGGCATTCGCGTCTATACGATCACTTTCCAGGTCAATTCGTCATCGACCCGCAACTTGATGCAGGACTGCGCATCCAGCCCGAGCCTGTATTTCGACTCGCCGTCCAGCTCCGCGCTGAGAGATGCGTTTGAGATGATTGCAGGCGATCTGACCAATCTGCGCCTGTCGCGCTAGCCGGCCTCGTCTTCGCTTTCCTGGCTCGGAACAGCCAGCAATTCGAGCGTGAAGATCAGGGCCTCGTTTGGACCGATCGGTCCGCCCGGCGTACCGCGTTCGCGATAGCCCAGGGACGGATCAACATAGAGCTCCCACTCTTCGCCAACCCGCATCATCGGAAGCGCCTCGACCCAGGCACCAATCAGACGACTGGAGTCAAACGTCGCCGGATCGCCGAGGGCATAGCTGTCGTTGAACGCCTCGCCATTCGGGTGCAGGCCGCGATAATGGACGGTGACCATCTCGCCGGAAACCGGTGACGCCCCGTCCTGGCTGGCACGACGGATACGATAGAGCAAACCGCTCTCGGTCTCGAACACACATGTGCCCTCGCGCACGACATCGAGATACGCAGCCGACTGTTCGGCAGCCGTCTGCGGATTGCGCTCGCTCGGGTCAAATCCGGCCAGAGTAATGAACCCCTCATCGTCCGGGATCTGGCAATTGCGCTGCTCGGCCAGGTCGCCCTCAAAGCGGGTGCCGCCGGAACAGGCCGCCAGGATCAGCGCCAAAGCGGATACGGAAATCAAACGAGTGTACATGGGTCTCTCCCCTATTCCTCTGCCTCGCGGGCAATGATCGAGACACGCCAGCCGTTTTCAGCTTGCAGATAAGCTTCGGCAGCGGCAGTGATTTCCTCGATCGTGACAGATGCATAATCATTTTCCAGCGACCGGATACGCTCAAGACGGTTCGGGTCACGCCAGGAGCCGGACAACCAGGACGTCCAGGCACCGTTACTTTGATAGGCTTCCTCGATCTGTTCGAGCAGCGGACGTCGCGCACGCAGCATTTCGTCCTCGCTGATATCGCCACCGGCCAGCGCAGCGGCCAGCTCGTCCACCGCCGCATAGGTCGCGGCGAGGTTTTCCGCACTGACGTCAACGCCCACCCACATATAGCCGTAACCCGGATAGACGTCGGAGGAGACGTCGGAGTTGAACGCCGAATAGGTCAAGCCGTCCTGCTCGCGCAGACGCTCGGTAAGCTTGAGGTCGAAGACGGCTCGCAGCAGGCCAATAGTGCGGTCATGGCGGGTATCGGAACTGTCAGTGGTGCCCCAATAGATATTCACCATCGCCTGGTCGGCCTGGCCGTTATGGTTCAGAACGAGCGGCTCTGCATTGGGAGCCGGGAAAGTGACCTGACGCGCCTCGTCATAGCTCGGCCAGCTGTCGGCGCGGGCAGGCAGGGCGCCAAATGTCTGTGCCAGAGCTTCCATCGCGGTGTCTTCCGGCAAATCCCCGACAATGGTGATTTCGATCGGAGCCGCAGTCAGGGCTTCGGCCAGGAAAGCCTGGATCGCCGCCATGTCGATGGCTGCCAGCTCCGTTTCCGTCGGATTGCCATAACGCGGGTCCCCGCCGCGCAGCAAACGTGCCACTTCGGCCTGCAGGACCCCTGTCGGCGAAGAGTAGAAATTGCGACGGACTTCCGGAGCCACGGCCCGGAAACGCGCCAGCCCCTCCGGACGCCAGCCCGGATCCGTCATATAGGCAGCAAACAGCTGAAGCTGAGCCAGGAAATCGCCCGGCGTCGTGCTGGAGGAGAATACAAACGACTGGTCGCTGACTCCGAAATTGAGACCCAGATCGCGCCCGGCAAGGACACGCCCCAGCTCATCAAAGGAGTGCTCACCCAGACCGGACTGGGTGAAGATCGCAGCGGCGACAACGTCGACAGCCGGCAAGGCGCGCGGTTCTAGCGACCCGGCTCCGAAATCGATACGGACATTGACCCGCTCATCCTCGAAATCGGAATATTTATAGGTCACCGCCACGCCATTCTCGAAACGCGCCCGGACAACCCCGAGGTCCTCGACTTCATTCCGCTCGACAACCGCACCGGCCGCACCGAAATCGGTGTAGGCGAACTCGGCCGTGCCAGTCTCAACCGGCGGTTCAACCGGGATTTCCGAACTCTGTTTCCAGGCGTCACTGATGCGGCGTTCCGCATCGGAGAGCTCCTGGGAGCTCGCCATGAACACCAACGGCTCAACACCATCCCATTGCGTGCGAAACGCCTCGTTCACAGCCGCCAGCGTGATGCCTGGCAGGCTTTCGCGGTATCGCTCGAGACCGGATTGAGGCGTGGTGAAAACCATTTCGTTGCGCCACATCGACCAGATCGCATCGGCCAGTGAAGAGCTGTCCCGCGTCGCGGCCTGGTCGGCGGCTGACTCGAGACTGGTCAACTGGTTGGCCAATTGTTCGTCCAGCTCGGCCTGGGTAAAGCCGTGCTCCAGCGCGCGGCGCAATTCCTGCTCGATCAGAGCCAGACCTTCTTCCCAGCGATCTGGCGCGGAAACGGCAAGAACCGACGCACGATCGGCGATTTCGAAACTTGTGCCGTGTGACACTTGGGCCTGCAGCAACGGCGAGACACCGGAGCTCAAAATCGTATCAAAGCGGCGGCTGAGAATAGCGTCGCCGAGGCCGGCAAGATTGTTGGCGAACCGCTCATCGCGCGTGTCGATCTGGTGCGCGTGCGGCCGGATCGCATCGATGGTCAGGATCGTGAATACTTCGGGGTCATGGAAGTAACCCACAGAGAACGGACGTCCGTCCTCCACATCGCCGATCACCGGATCCGGACGCGGGGTTTCAGGCTGCACCCAGTCCGAGAAACGCTCGCGAATACGCGATTCCACGTCGCCCACGTCAATATCACCGGTCACAACCAGCATGGCGCGGCCGGGAATGTAAAAGTTCTCGTAATAGTCCAGGAACTGTTCGCGGCCTGCTGTCTCGATCACCTCAGTGGTGCCGATGGCATCGCGATCACCCACCAGCGTACCCGGGAAGCGAAATCTGCTGAGGGCGTTGTTCCAGCGGCGGATCGGCGTGTCACGGAAACGCTCTTCCGACAGGATCACACCCCGCTCGCGGTCAATGGCCTCAATGTCCATTGTCAGCTCACTGGCCGTTTCGCGCATCAGGAAGAGCGCGGTGTCCAGGGTTTCGGTATCCGCTTCGGGCAGATCGAGCTGATAGCCGACGGTCTCAAACCCGGTGAAGGCATTTGTGTCCGGACCGAATTGAAGACCGGTGCGCTCCAGCAGCGAAACCATGTCTCCCTCTTCCACATTGGTGGAACCGTTGAAGGCCATGTGTTCGATGAAATGCGCCAGACCGCGCTGGTCCTCACTTTCGGCGAGTGAGCCGACATTGAAAACGAGGCGGACCGCGGCGACATTCTCCGGCGTGGTGTTCTGCATGATCGCGAACCGCAGGCCGTTTTCCAGCTGGCCGTATCGCACCGCCGGATCGGCCGGAAGATCACTAATTTCCTGGGCGAAAACAAAGTCGGACACAGGTTCAACAGGACCCGCTGCCGGCTGGCACGCCGCAAGGGCGACAGCGCTCAGCGAGGCCAGAAGGCCGAATTGCAGTTTACGGATCATTTGACACCCTCTCCCGGGAAGCATTTCGCCACAACTAGGCTTACCCCCGCCCGGTGTCGAATGAAATCGAGGCAAGACGCCTCAGGCTGCGGTCTCCTCGTCAACCGGGTCATGTTCAGCGACCCAGTGACCGGGGGAAACTTCGATAAGCTGTGGGCGATACTGTTCCGCATCCGGATCGTCGACGACCTTGGACTTCATGAAACGCAATTGCGCACGGGTGTCCATCGGCGACGGCAATTCACCGTCCAGCTTCAGGCGCTCTCGCGTTTTCTCGATCTCCGGATCCGGGACCGGTACCGCAGAGATAAGAGCCTTGGTGTAAGGGTGGCGAGCGTCGGTGTAGATCTGACCTCGGTCAGCCAGCTCGACCACGCGGCCAAGATAGAGCACCATGACGCGGTGCGAGATCTCGCGCACCACGGAGAGGTCGTGGGAGATGAAGATCATCGCCAGGCCCATCTCCTGCTGCAGCTTGATCAGCAGTTCAACAATCTGTGCCTGGATCGAAACGTCCAGAGCCGAGACAGCCTCGTCACAAATGACCAGTTTCGGCTTCAGGATCATCGCCCTGGCAATGCCGACACGCTGGTTCTGACCGCCGGACAGCTCGTGCGGGTAACGATTGATCATGTTCGGGTCGAGACCGACCTTGTCCATCATCTCTCGCACCAGTTTCTGGCGTTCCTTGCGTTTCATGTTCGGGCGGTGGGTCTGCAAGGGCTCGGCGATGGAGGCACCGATGCTCATGCGTGGATCCAGCGAAGCGAGCGGGTCTTGGAAGACGATTTGCAGGCCCTGGCGCGCCTGCCGCAGCTTTTTCGCTCCCATGTTCAGGAGATCCTTGCCCAGCCAGCTCACCGTTCCGGTGTGCGACGGCACGAGGCGCAGGACGGCGCGGGCCAGTGTGGACTTTCCACAACCGGACTCGCCGACGACACCCAGCGTCTCGCCTTGTCTGAGGTCAAAGCTGATACCGTCGACGGCCCGCAGCGTTTTGTGTTGCGGGAAGAATCCCCCCGAAACCCGGATCGGGAATTGCACGCGAACATCATCGGCCTCGAGCATCGGTTTGGCATCATTGGCCGGCGGCGGTCCGAGCGGCGTATGACCCGGGCGGTCTGCCTGGTCGATGCGCGGCATCGCATCCAGCAGCATCTTGGTATAATCATCAGTCGGGGCGTGGAAGACCTGATTGACGTCCCCGCCTTCGACATAGACGCCATTCTTCATCACCTGGACTCGGTCGGCCATGCGCGCAACCACACCCATATCGTGGGTAATCAGCGCAAGGGCAGCACCCGTCTCGCGCTTCAGCTCGTCCATGATATCCAGCACCTCCGCCTGAACCGTCACGTCGAGGGCGGTGGTCGGCTCGTCACAGATCAGCAGGTCCGGCTCACACTGCATGGCCATGGCGATCATCACGCGCTGGCGCATGCCGCCGGACAATTCGTGAGGATACTGATCCAGGCGACGCCTGGCTTCCGGGATTCGGACTCGCTCCAACCATTCCAGCGAATGTTTCTTTGCGGCTTCGCCCTTGAGGTTGAGATGGATACCCAGCACTTCCTGCAGCTGATCGCCCACGCGCATGTGCGGGGTGAGCGAGGTCAGCGGGTCCTGGAAGATCATGGTCATCTTCTTGCCGCGCACCGAATTGAGCTTGCCCGGAGACAGGCCCAGAATCTCCTTGCCGCGATACTGGATCGATCCGCTCGCCTTGCCATTGGACGCAAGCAACCCCATCGCCGAGAGAAAAGTCTGGCTCTTGCCGGAACCGGACTCACCCACAACGGCCAGGCATTCGCCGGATTTGATTTCCAGTGACACGCCGCGCACGGCATCCACAGCGCCATCCGGTGTATCGAACGTCACATTGAGATCGCTGACCTTGAGAACAGGTCCATCGGTCGATGCCTCGGCACGGGATAACGTCACTACTCAACTCCGCAATAATGAAGGTGGCGCGCAGTCTATCCGCGCAGGACAGTTT
Organism: Maricaulis sp.; assembly: GCA_965657935.1. Lineage (GTDB taxonomy): Bacteria > Pseudomonadota > Alphaproteobacteria > Caulobacterales > Maricaulaceae > Maricaulis. The sequence continues at coordinate 17,357 of CBFHQE010000017.1, forward strand.
GGCCAGCACACAATTCATTGAGCAACTGCACGCAAATATTTGATACAAGCGGCGCCCTGCCCTTCACATTTGCTTATCGAGTTGCAAGATAGGGAGACTCGCAGGTCTCCACTTCCGGACGATGCGAACAGAAAGGCTCGTATGTCGGCTTCCAACGCTGATCTGATGCGTGCGCTTTACCGCCATACGTCATCTGCTGTGATCGCGGCCAATCTCGACCGGGAGCTCACCGCCATGAACGCTGCCGCCGAGCGCATGTTCGGTTATTCGGAGGCGGATATCATCGGCAGGAAGAGTGAGCTGCTCTACGCCGACCCCCGTGATTATGGCCGACTGGGCCTGTCACACTACGGATCGAATGCCGACCGGCTGGAAACCTCCAAACCCTATCTGGTCCGCTATCGCACCCGCAATGGCCGGATTTTTGACGGCGAGACCGTGGGCTGTCCGATCGAGGATGAGACCGGTAATCGCATCGGACTTTTGTGCATCATCACCGATGTGACCAGCCGCCTTGCCATGCAGGCCAAGCTGGAAGCAAGCGACATCCAGTTGCGCGCCGCGCTCGCATCGGCCAATGAGGGAGCCTTTTCGCTCAATCTGGCCACTGGTCTTGGTTCGACACGTGGTTTCATCAACGAGTTTCTCGGCATCGCATCGGCTGACGCCACAATCAGCCTGGACCGCTGGGCGCAGGTTATCCACGAGGATGACCGCGGCGCCTTTCGCAAGGCCATCGACAAGATCCGCTCCTCTCCGGGCCTGCCGCTGGATCTGACCTATCGCGCTACCCGCGCCGACGGCCAGGAACGCTGGCTGCACACGCGCGGCAAGGTCAGTGAATATGCATCCGACGGATCGGCGCACCGGATCACCGGCTTCATTTCCGATGTCACGGACCGCCAGAACCTCGAGATCGAGCTGGCTCAGCGCGAGAAGCAGCTCGACAGCGCCATCAATGCCGGCTCCTGTGGGGCCTGGGAAGTTGATGCCTCGACGCTGATGGTCACGCCAATCGGGGAAATTCGGGAAATGCTCGGCATCCCTGAAGAGCCCGCCACAATCGACGGCCGTATCTGGCTGGACAAAACACACGAAGATGAACGCGACGACGTCGCAAAACAGCTGCGTGACCTAGCAGATGGGCACTCCGACCAACTCGACACCGTCTATCGTTTGTTCGACAGCAGAACGGAAGAGTGGCGCTGGATCCACTCTCGTGGCGGCGTCATTCAGGCACCGGGGAAACGCCGACTGGCTTCCGGCGTCCTCATCGACGTGACCTCGGAGATGGAGCTCAAGCAAAAACTCGCCGAGAGCGAGCAACGCATATCTAGGGCCGTTGATGCAGGCATGCATGGCGTATGGGAGCTCGACTTTGGCCGCGACGAGCTCGAGATTACCGGTCGTATCAACTCGGTGTTCGGCCAGCCTCGCTCCACGAATGCCTACGCGGTCGAAACCTGGTTACAAAACATTTCGGAACACGACCGGGAGCGTGTTCGAAAGGAAATCGACGAGCTCTCGATGCAGGGGGATGAGGCACGCTACTTCTCCACCTTCCGCATGGTCACCGACGCCGGCGAGGTCGTTTGGGTCGATGTCAGCGGGGCGGTCTGTTCGGTGGACGAAACCGGACGCCCTGCACAGGCTGTGGGTCTGGTCACCGATGTAACGGAACGCAAATCCCTCGAACATCAGGTCGAGTCGTCGCAACGTCTCCTGCAAAATGCGATGGCTGCTGCGAATGAAGGCGCCTGGCGGTTGGACCTCAAGACGCAGGTTACCGAGGTCACCGGTGTTCTCAGCCGCATGATCGGGCTGGGCGAAAGTGATGCGCTGACGACCTACCAGGAATGGGCCGAGCGCGTTCATCCGGAAGACCGCAGCACAGCGGATACGGCCTCCCTCGCCTTCATGAAAGGAGAGCGCGAGGCCGTTGACTATATCGTCCGCTACAACTCCGCCGCTGACGGTTGGGTTCGCCTGCACAATCGCGGGCGAGTCACTGAGTGGGATACCCGGGGGCGCCCGGCCATTGCCGTTGGCGCGATGACTGATATCACCGCGCAATTTGAAACTTCCGAACTTCTTTCAGAGCGGGAAAACCAGGTTGGCGATGCGATCCAGTCCGGCGCCATGTGTCTTTGGCGATATGACCGCAGTACGGAACAAATGTGGATGCGAGGCTCGTTTTCGCGTCTCTTTTTCAGCGACAAGCCGGAAATCGTCATGCCAATCGAGGCCTGGATGGAAAAAATCCATCCGGATGATCTGCCCAAACTACTCGCGGCACGCGCCGATCTGGAACGACAGGGCAGCGACCTGGCCTCTCTGAGCTATCGGCTTCGCACTGACGATGATGACTGGATGTGGGTGCGCACCTCCGGCCGTGTCGTGGATCGCTATCCGGACGGCTCCATTCGCGTCACCAGCGGGGTCGTCGTGGATGTCGATGAAATCCACAAGGCGCGCGAACTTGCTTCAGCAGAACGCCTGCGTTTCGAACAGATTTACCAGTCCACACCCGCCATGATGCACACCATCGATGCCGAGGGTGATATCACCCAGGTATCTGACTACTGGCTGACCTATTTTGGTTATGAACGCGAGGATGTCATCGGGCACAAGTCCGTTGACTTCCTGGACGAGGAATCCCGCGAACGCGCTGTCGAACACATGCTTCCCGAGCTGTTCCGCACCGGTCAGCAATCCAACATCCCTTACCGGTTTCTGCGCAAGGATGGGCGAAGCGTTGACGTCCTGCTTTCGTCTTTCCTGGAACGTGACGCCCGCGGCAATCCCCTGCGCAGTTTCGCGGTCATGACTGACGTGACGCCGCTGCGCACAGCCTATGAACAGCTGGAGCGGTCCAACAAGGAGCTGGACCGCTTTGCCACGGTCGCTTCGCACGACCTGCAGGAACCGCTGCGCAAGATCAGCGCATTCGCCTCACTTATCCGGCGGCGTTACACAGACCGGCTGGACGAGGAGGGCGTGCGTTCGCTCGATTTCCTGGTCGATGCGGCACAACGCATGCAAACACTGATTGATGACTTGCTCGGCTATTCCCGCATGGCCAGCCAGCCGCTGCGTCTGGAGCGCATCGATCTCAACGAGATCCTTGGCGAGGTTCGTGAGCTGCTCGATGGCGCCATCGAAGAGAATTCGGCCCGGCTGGACATCGCGGAATTGCCGGTCGTGCGTGGCGATCCGACGCTGATCAAGCAGGCGCTCTACAACCTTGTCGGCAACGCATTGAAATATCGCAGCGAGAAAACGCCGATAATCGAAATTGACGCAAAGCGTTATGAGGACAGCGTTCGGATTTCGGTGAAAGATAACGGCATCGGTCTCGACCCGAAATTTGCCGACAAGATCTTCGCCCCCTTCCAACGCCTGCACACCCGCACGGAATACAAGGGAACGGGCATCGGCCTCGCCATCGTTCGTCAGGCCATCCAGCGTCATGGCGGTGACGTATGGGTGGACTCCGAACCCGGCAAAGGGGCTACCTTCTACATCGAAATACCCCGACCGACTGGCTTTGAGGCGCTCAACGACGAATAGCGCATCATCGCCGTGGCCAACACGTCCTGCCCCTATTCGAACCTCAGCGCGTCGATCGGGTTCAGCCGTGACGCCCTCTGCGCCGGGTAGAGACCGAAAAAGACTCCGACAAAAAGGGATGCCCCGACCGCGACGCCGACGATCAGCGGACTGACCGCAATGTCGAGCTGGCCGACATTGGCATAGACTGACGTGCCGCCGATCCCGGCGACGAGCCCCAAACCGCCGCCGATCAAGCAGAGCACGATACTCTCGATCAGAAACTGGTTGCGGATATCGCGCCGCTTGGCCCCGACAGCCAGGCGCAAGCCAATCTCGCGTGTCCGTTCCGTCACCGAGACCAGCATGATATTCATGATGCCGATACCGCCGACCAGGAGAACAATGCCAGCACCAACCGCGAGCAACAGGCCGAGCTGGTTTTCAGTCTCGTTTCGCGCGCGGATGAACTCGGCCAGCGAGGCAACGGTAAAGTCGTCAGCAGCGCCCGGTGCGATGTCGCGGCGGATGCGTAACAAATCCTGGATGTCCGCAATAACCCGCTCGGTATCCTCGCCTGCCGACACATCGGCGTACATGGTCTGTACCGGGTCCCGGGTCGGACCTCTCCGGCCGGCCCCCAAACGACTGCGCGCCGTTTCCAGTGGCAGGAAAATCACATCATCCTGGTCCTGCCCCCAGCTCGTTTCGCCCTTGGCCTCAACGGTACCGATCACCTCGAAGGGCTGGCCGCTGACCCGCAGGGATTGCCCAACCGGACTGGCGCCATCGAACAGCTCGTTGACGAGGGTTTGGCCGATCAGCGCATACCGTCGACCAGACTCATCCTCGGATGCCGAGAAGGCCCTTCCTTCGTCGATAACCCATCCCCGCGCCTCGAAATAATCGGAGTTCACGCCGGTTACGCTTGTTGTCCAGTTCACACCGCCAAAGACAGCAGTGACGCTTGTACGCACCTCACCCGACACACCGGAGAGCCCGGCGATTTCGCTACGCACAGCCTGTACGTCCAGATCGGTCAGGGGCGAAGCGGACCCCGCTCCCCCGCGGCGGCCGCCAAAAATGCTCGAACCCGGTCTGATGATCAGGAGATTGGCGCCGAAACTGTCGATCTGAGCCTCGACCGCGCGCTTGGTCCCCTCGCTGATAGAGACGAGGACGATCACCGAAGCCACACCGATGATAATCCCCAGCATGGCAAGGGCGCTGCGCAGGAAATTGACCCGCAGCGCGATCAGCGCCACGCCGATTGATGAAAGCAGGTTCATGACCGGTCCTCCACGACAAGGCCATCCCGGAAGACAAGCTGGCGTTGGGCATGATCAGCCACATCCTGTTCGTGGGTGACCAGGATGATGGTGATGCCTTCACGATTGAGTTGATCAAAAATCCCCATCACCTCCTCCGAGGTGCGACTGTCCAGCGCTCCAGTCGGTTCATCAGCAAGAATGATCGCGGGGTCATTGACCAGCGCGCGGGCAATGGCGACGCGTTGTTGCTGTCCACCGGAGAGCTGTTTGGGATGGTGATGACTGCGATCTGCCAGCCCCACCTGGTCGAGGCGCGCCAGCGCGCGGCGATTGCGTTCCGCTGCAGGGACGCCCGCATAAACCAGCGGCAGCGCGACATTCTCGACAGCAGGTGTCCGCGGCAGCAGGTTGAACTGCTGGAATACAAAGCCGATCGAGCCGGAGCGGAAGTCTGCCAGCTGGTCAGCATTCAGCTCGGACAACGCGTTGCCGGCAACGCGAAGGTTTCCCGACGTTGGGGTATCAAGCGCCCCGAGCAAGTTCATGAAGGTCGACTTTCCGGACCCGGAAGCCCCCATCACCGCTACGTATTCACCTTGTTCAATCGAGATCGACACGCCTGCTAGGGCGTTGATGGTCGTGTCTCCCATTTGATAGGTTTTTGTGAGATTGCGACAGTCAATCAGGGAGCTCATTCGCGAACCTCGCGTGCGCGTACAATAACGGCTTCGCCCGGTTCCAGATTGCCACCGACGACCTCTGTTTGCTGGCTATCATTGATTCCCAGGCGGACACGGCGTTCTTCAAGGCGACCCTCTGCAGTTTCAACCCAGACCGTGCCTGGCCGGGTCTCCCGGGCCTGACGCGAAATTTCCCGGTATTGTGCCATCTGCTCCGGCGTGAAGATCGTTTGCAGCTCGCGATCGATCTCCTGTTGTACCGCTGCCCGGTCGAACTCTCCACCCGACTGCGCCTGCGCGGCCGCTCGGCCAAAGGCTGACCGGAAAGCCTGCTGGGCGCGATCCTGTTGATCCTGGCTCAGCCCAAGTTGTTCGGCCATGCGGGCCATTTGACCACCCGGCCCACCACGGCCACCGCCCTGACCACCGCGACGCGGCCCTCCGGCGCCGGCTTCCGGCAGGGGATCGGACCGATCCGCGAGCGCGGGAGACGGACGGAAACGCAGGGCCGCATTGGTGACGACCAGGACATCTTCCCGCTCACCCGTGACAATATCCATGTTCGCCGTCATGCCCGGCAACAGGCGCTGGCCCGGATTGGCGGCTGAAACCACCACGGTATAGGTGACGACATTCTGCAGGTTTGTCGGCGCAAGGCGGATCTGCTCGACTTCACCGTTCAGCTGCACGCCCGGATAGGCGTCGACCGTAAAGCTGACGGACTGCCCCTCTCGGATCTGGCCGATATCAGCCTCATCGATCTGGGCATCGACCTGAACCTGGCTGAGATCCTGGGCGATGGTGAACAGGGTTGGCGCAGACAGGCTGGCGGCCACGGTCTGGCCCTCATCCACTGCACGGTCGACAACAATGCCATTGATCGGCGCTCGGATCGTAGTCCGGTCCAGATCGATCAGGACACCGGCCAGCGTCGCCTCGCGTTGCTGCAATACAGCCTCGGCATTGGCGATCTGGGCGCGGGCGACCGCGAGTTCGGCTTCAGCGGCATCAAGCGATGCCTGGGCATTGTCGAGCGCAGCCTGGGAGGCATTGCCCCGCTCAGCCAGGGTCTCGATACGCTGGAACTCCAGACGTGAGGAACGTGTGTTGGCGCGGACCCGCTCATAGCTGGCGCGCTGCAGCTGCAGCGAAGCGGCCGCGGTTGCGCGGGACGCCTCGGCTTCCTGCACCCGGGTTTCGTAGGTCTGCGGGTCGAGCTGAGCGATGATCTGACCCTCCTCAACCGTGTCATTGAAGTCGACATGCAGGGATGCGAGCTGACCCGAAAGCTGAGAACCCACCTCAACCGTCACCAACGCGCGAACGGAGCCGGAAGCCGCGACAGATCGACGGACATTCCCGGTCTGCGAGGTTGTTGTTTCAATCCGGATTTCGCCGACGCTCTCTCCGCCCTGAGTGTAAAACCATCCACCCACAGCCAGCACGGCCACAACCGCGATTCCGATAATCCATTTCATCTGTGTCACTCACATCCCCTGATACAGCCCCAATATGAGCCCGAGTGTTGTACGATGGCCACCCGCAATCCCGTCGATAAAAATGCAGTCATGTTTTTCTGGCTCACACGCCGTAGCCACGGTAAGTAGGCGGAGAGAGGGGAAAGGCTATACCTGTGGAGTTCGAAGACCTGCTTTCCGCACCCGGCATGGGCGTGCTGATTCAGCTTGCGCCCATTTTTGGCGGCGCCATGTGGCTGGTGCTGACGCTGATCCTGTGGCGTGGCGGTTTCAATGATCTGCTCGAACAGATGACGCGGCCACGTTGGTCCGGTTCCGATCGCGCACGCGCCTTCGCCATGATACCGCTGCGCGCTGTGATGTTGGTCTTCGCGGCAGGCCTGGCGTCGCTGGCGACGACAGTGGGGCTGGGCTTCAATTTCGCCGTGTTGATCACCCTCTGGACACAGGTATTCGGCTGATCCCAAAGCCCAGTCAGACTTGCCGTGGCCGGGCGAATTATGATCATGATCGATCCTGCAAAGGATAGACATGACCCTTTCCCAGCTCGACATCATCCAGCTTCTGGCCGGTTATCACAGCCTGCTTGTGTGTCTGGCCCTGGCAACACGGAAACGCCTGCGCGGCCTGATGATACTCGCGGGCACGTTCGGGCTGCACATGCTTACCAATCTGGGGGTCAGCGAAGGCCTTCTCGGCCCGGCACTGGATATCACCAGCGCCTTTGGTCTGGTCTACGGCCCGGCCTTCTATTTTTTCGTACTGGGCGTCGTCGAACAGGATCGCCGCTTCGATTGGCGTGACCTTGTCCACGTGGTCCCGGCGCTGATCATCGCCGTCTGGCAACCCGCGCCGCCCGTCCCCTATGTTTTTGGCCTTCCCAGCCTGGTCATCTACATCACGCTTGCCTGCCGTCTCCTGTTGCGCCATGGCCGACAAAGCCCGCAATTCCGCTCCGACAGTGCCGCGATCAGCCTGAGCTGGGTTTTACAGGCGCTGATTGCGTTCGCCGTCCTGGCTGCACTGGACATTCTGCGCGAAGTGGCGCGCCTGGCAGATCTGGGCCTGTCCGACGACCACGCGCTGAGCCTGGTCATCATCTGTGTGACGGCCCTGATAACCGCGATGTTCATTCGGGCCCGCAAACATGATGATCTCAGTGGTGCCCTGCCTGCGCTCGATATCGGGCCGCGCACCGAGGAGAGCGATGATGCCGATTATGAGCCGGTCTTCCAACGGATCCAGACGCTGCTGATCGACGAGGAAAACTGGCGCGAACCCCGGCTGAGCCTGGCCGAGATATCCAGCAAGCTACGCATCAGTCAGCGCGACGCCTCGCGTGCCATCAACCTGAAGAGTGGGCAGAGTTTCTCGCGCTATATAAACCGGTTCCGAATTGCCGAAGTTGATCGCCTGATGGCGCGCCCGGAAAACCACCGCCGGACGGTGATCGAACTGGCCTATGAGGCCGGCTTCAACTCCAAATCCGCTTTCAATCGCATCTATCGCGACGAGACCGGACAGACGCCAACCCAGGCGTTCCAGGCCCACAAATCCAGCTAATAAGTCCCGAAACCTGTTTCGGGACGCCCTGAAACAGGATCCGGGACGACGTGATCGCGTCAACGCGCTTCAAAACGGGCAACGCTTCAACAACGGAGATTGCCCCATGCTTACCCTTCTTGCCGCCGCCCTTCTTGCGACGTCTGCCTGCGCGACAGCGACAGCCAGTGACTTGAGCCTCGACACCAATATCCGGTTTGACTCCAGCCTCGATGCGCTGCGCCCGGTCTTTGATCAAGCCTGCACGTCGTGGGAGGCGGTAACGCTGGACCCGGCAGAGTTGCCGATCGCCCAGAACTCCCACGTCCAGGTCAATTGTCAGGGATTCCAGCATTCCGGCGGCGCTCGCCTCGCCGAATTTGTCTTTGCCGACGACAGCATGGCGTTTGTCTGGGTCCTGATCGATGAGAGCGAGCTGGACGGTTTTGCCGCCGATTTGAGCAGCGTCTATGGCGACCCAACGCATGACACCGCCATGTTCACGGCGTTTGCCGACAATAACACGGCCCTGCGCCGGGACATCCCGGAGTTCCTCTTCTATTCCGACACTATCGCCCCTATGTATCGGGGCTGGTTTGACCAGATGGCAGCGCAATAATCCCGGCCGAGTTCCCGCCCGGCTATTGACGTGCGCCAGCTGGTCCGCATCTTGGATCATATTGGCCGACACGACCTGGGCGGGGGCTCCTCTTAATGACCGACTTTCTACTGCTGGCATTCACTTTCCTGATCGCCGGCGTAATCGCAGTGCCGATCGCCACGCGCCTCGGACTGGGATCCGTGCTTGGATACCTGATCGCCGGAATCGCGATCAGCCCCTTGCTCGGACTGCTCGGTGTTGATGTCGTCTCGATCCAGCATTTCGCCGAGTTCGGCGTCGTGATGATGCTCTTCCTGGTCGGCCTGGAGCTGGAACCCAAACTGCTCTGGGACATGCGGGCGCGCCTGCTGGGTCTGGGTGGCCTGCAAGTGGCGGGCACCACAGCCGCCATTACCGGCATCGCCATGGCTTTCGGCCAGCCCTGGCAGTTTGCCCTGGCCATTGGCCTGATCCTGGCCCTCTCCTCCACTGCCATCGTCCTGCAAACCCTGAATGAGAAAGGGCTCATGAAATCCGATGGCGGCCAGTCCGGTTTTTCGGTGCTGCTATTCCAGGACATCGCGGTTATCCCGATGCTGGCCTTCATTCCATTGCTGGCCGTGCCGGACCTGATGGCTCAGTTCACGGCTGATGTCTCACAGGCTGCCGGTGATGCGGCCCACTATGCGGATGCCGGACACGGAGCCGAAACGGCGCACGGTGAGGACGCTCACCATGATGACGGGGACCACGGTTCCTCGCTCAGCCTGGTCGCCGACTTGCCTGGCTGGCAGGCCGCGCTTGTCACGCTTGGCGCAGTCGCGTTCGTTGTCTTTGCCGGCGGCTTCCTGACCCGCCCCCTCTTCCGCATCATCGCCAACGCCCAGCTGCGCGAACTGTTTACGGCTGCGGCGCTGATGATCGTCATCGGAATAGCCCTGTTGATGAGCCTGGTCGGTCTTTCCCCTGCGCTGGGAACATTCATCGCCGGCGTGGTCCTGGCCAACAGTGAATACCGCCACGAGCTGGAAAGCGACATTGACCCTTTCCGCGGGCTTTTGCTGGGGCTGTTTTTCATGACCGTCGGCGCCAGCATCAATTTCGTCCTGCTGGCGAATGAGTGGCAGATGATCGCGGCGGCCGTTTTGGGACTGATCGCTCTCAAAGCCGCGATACTGTTCGTGCTGGGCAAGATCTTTGGCCTGAAAAGCTCCAATCTCTGGCTGCTCACACTCGGTCTTGCCCAGGCCGGTGAGTTCGGTTTCGTGCTCTTGTCCTTCACCGCCAGCGCCGAAGTGCTGCCCGCTTCCATCACCGAACGTCTTTCCCTGGTGGTGGCGATCTCCATGTTGCTGACGCCGCTGCTTTTCATCATCCACGAGCGGCTGATCTCGCCGAAATTCTCCGCCGACCAGGCGGCCGAGGGCGACGAGATCGACGAGGCCAACAAGATCATCATTGCCGGTCATGGCCGGGTCGGTGGTCTGGTCAGCCGCATGCTCAGCGCCGCTGGTTTCACCGCCACCGTGGTCGACTATTCCGCTGCCCAGCTGGACATGCTGCGGATGTTCGGCATCAAGGTGTATTATGGCGACGCGACCCGCCCGGACCTGCTGGCCGCTGCCGGCATCGCCGAGGCCAAGCTGTTTGTCATCGCCATTGATGACCAGGAAAAGATCACCAATCTCGTGCGCTATGTGAAACGTCACCATCCCGACGTCCACATCATGGCGCGGGCGAAAAATCGCCACCATGTCTATGAGCTCTACGAGGCCGGCTGCCGTGACATCATCCGCAGCTATTACGACAGCTCGATCCGGATGGGTCGATCCGCTTTCGAGGCACTGGGCATTGACCACGATCACGCCGTCGCCATGGCCCAGGCCTTCGATGAGAGCGACCGGGCCTCAATGATAACCCTGGCCGAATTCTACGACAGCTCCATCCCGGCCACCCAGAACGAAGCCTATGTCAACGC
>CBFHQE010000017.1:28465-30856 GCA_965657935.1 Maricaulis sp.
CGGGCCTCAATGATAACCCTGGCCGAATTCTACGACAGCTCCATCCCGGCCAGCCAGAACGAAGCCTATGTCAACGCGGTAAAAGAGATTTCCGGCCCACGTGAGGAAGAGCTCCGCGCCAAGATGGATGCGATCCGCGCTGCCTGTGAGGGCATGGATTGTGGGGATGGGGATGTAGAGAAGCTGGAAGGGGCCTAGGTCCGCTCCGGCCCTGGTCCAGCCAGCGTGCGCCAGGCCTTTTCCAGCGGACCCTGCTTGAACAGTTTCAGCCAGAGCGGGCTAAGAGAGAGCTGTATCGCCCAGATCGCCACGGACCAGGCCAGTCGGTCGTCCGGATCCAGACTGTCATAGGGCACCGCGTTGAAGCCGGCGAAGATCACCAAAAAGATCACCGAGTGCAGAATGTAGTTGGTCAGCGCCATGCGTCCGACCGCCTTGATCGGATCGAGCCAGCGCGCGTCCGGGTCGAGCCTGAAGATAAGAATTGCCCCGGCCAGCATTGAGAAAGCCGTCGCTTCGGAACCCAGGCGCAACGCGACGGAGTAGTGCGGCAAGGTCTGATCGCGCCCGAAGAAAGCCGCCAGCGTATCATGCCCGCCAACCCGGCCCACCAGACCGTATACCAGCATCGGCACCCCGATCAGGACAGAGATCCAGAACATTCGGCGATAGACCCTGGTCTGAAGCCCCGCCTGCAAAACACCCCAGCGGAACAAAGCCATACCGATCAACATGTATCCAAGGGCGTTCCAGATCCGGTAGTAGGGCATAGCCGTCCATTGGATGAACTGGTTGCGCCAGGAGTTGTAGGCTAGCAGATCAGGATAAGAGCCGGCATAGGCCCGCGCCTCGCTCATCGGAGCGTCGCCGATCTCCAGCCACCAGGCAAACATCCAGCTGTCAAAGGCAACGTCATAGATAATCGGCCATTGCAGTATGGCCTGGTGCAGGATCTTGAACGCGACCCCCAACGCCAACAATCTCCAGGCGCTTAACCGATAAAAGAGGAGCAAGGAAAGCCCGCAAATCGAATAGGTCAGCAGTATATCACCCGGCCATAAGAGATAGGCATGCGCCAGACCGATCAGGAAGAGTATCCCCATGCGTCGGGCCACATAGAGCCCGAACCCCGGCGCCCGTTCCCGCCCCTCCGCAAGGATCAGGAAACCCGCGCCGAACAGCATGCAGAAGATCGGCATGAAACGCCCGTCGATCACCAGATACTGGAACATCCAACCGGCTGCACTGGACCAGTCGGCCTGGTGGACACGAGACATGGACGTGCCTGTATGCCAGGGCACATTGGCGACCAACATGCCCAGAATGGCCACACCACGCAGATAATCGAGACTTTCTAGACGCTCACGCATAATAGACTAACATTATAACGTTATACTGTTAACGTAGATAAGGCCGCTTGAGGCTTACATTCCAGATAGGCGCGCCTTCAGCCGGAGGTGGATTATTCTCTAGATGTCTGACCGCTTTCCCGCCACTCTCACATGTCCGGGGGCTGGTCGGAGATCGGGGCATGTTTCTGTTTTTTGGGACGCGCGTTACGCGCAAGACCTTGTCTGAGGGCGAGTTTCACTGCCCCAATTGCAATCGCACCACCGCCTATCGCGAACGCCGCGACAAGGAGTGGGGGCACCTCTACTTCATTCCACTGATCCCGATGGGCGAATTTGCGCCCTATGTGCAATGCCGGGAGTGCAAGACCAAGTTCGAACCGGACGTGCTGGCCTTTGACCCCGCCGCCGAGCAACGTTTCGCCCAGGGACTGGAGCAGGCCTGCCTGCGCTCCGCTGTCTCCCTCGCCCTGATGGGAACGGAGACAGGTGATGTCGCGCGCGAGCTGATCGTGCAATTACTCAAGACCACCTCCTCTGGCACCGAGCCGCTGGATCGCTCTGCCGTGGACAAAGCCTTCGAGGAAGAACAGGCCAATCCCTCAAACGTGCCGGGCATGATCAAGGCCCTGCGCCTGGAACTCAATGAGGCCGGCCGCGAAACGGTGATGATGAATCTGGTCGAAATCGCCCTGGTCAACGGGCACCGGCCCACGCAGGACCAGATCGAATCCATTCGCCGTTGTGGTGAGTGGATCGGCCTCAGCCCCATGCATGTGAAGGGCATTATTGCGGAACTGAACGAACGGGCGCCCTAACCGCCCCCACCGCCCCTGGGCCGGGTCATCGTACGGCGCGTATTGCGCAATCGGTTCGGATCGATGGGAATCTGGCGACGTTCGAACAGCGGGTCCTGCTCGTCCGGATCAAACCCCAGCGCCAGCTCGATCGCGGCACTCGATCAGATCGCCAATCGGCTGCCGAGTTGAGCCGGATCCTGTCGACCCCGACGGTGCATCCACTCAAGACGGTGGAACAGATC
>CBFHQE010000018.1:0-28948 GCA_965657935.1 Maricaulis sp.
AGCGCCTGGTAAAACTTGCGGCGGGCATCGGCGGGCATCCGGGTCTCGAATTTCACGCGCTTCTCATGCGCCATTTTGCCGAGACCGGGATCGGCGACAAAATCATCGCCCATCAACGCGATCATCTCCATCGGAAAATCGGATTGCTGATAAAAGGCCTCCAGGCCGGCGGCCTGCATAAGTTTCCTGGCGCTATCAAAACCGAAATAGTGCTGGTGGTCGGCCGTGACCCAGTAATCGCCATGTCCCAGATCCTGCGAGAGGGTGTTCTGCATGGCGTTGAAGTCATTGCCCGAACGGATCAGCACTATGCCGCCTGGATTCAGCAGGTTGCGTGCGTGTTCCAGCATGCGTTGCGGGTCTGCCGCGTGCGACAGGACATGCATGAAGAGGATGGCGTCAAAACGTTCGCTGGTTGGATAGTCCTCGAACGGGCCCTGGACCACGGCATGTCCCTTGGCCCGGGAGGTCTGCGCTGCTTCCGGAGCCAGTTCCGCGCCGCTGACCGCGAAGCCGCGAGCTGCGAGGTCGGTGAGCAGGTCTCCAGTGCCACATCCGGCATCCAATATCCGTTTGCCAGGGGCGTTCTGTTCGATCACCCAGGCAATATCTGCGTAAAGCGTGGACGCCATCCAGTCGCGCTGGCGCCCGGCGTCTTCGCCGCCGTCCAGCGAGCGTTTGATGTCGACGCCTTTCTGGCCCGAACTCACAGCGGAATAGTATTGTTTCTCGAAATAGGCGTGCACGTCTTCGCTTGAGGCAGCATCTTCCAGTCGCCGCGATCCGTAACGCGGGTCGAGGCACGTCTTGAGCGGCGTGGTCATGGATCAGGCCTCGTCCAGCAGCGCCTGCAGGGCGCGAACCGTGCCGGACTTGCCGAAAGTGAAGGGCTCCGTCATGCGCACGCACGGTGTATCTGCAAGCCAGTTCATAAGCGGCTGAATAGCCGTTTCAGCCCCATGTTTCGGGAAGCGGTAGGTCGCCGGTGCCTTCATGGTCATGACATCGTCCGGGCCCGCGCCGAAGGCCATGCCTGCGGCGACGGCCTCTCTCCAGATCTCACCGGCGAACGCATCCGGGTTCTGGAAGATTTCGTCTTCAACTTCGCAAGTCACTTCGCAACAGATGAAAGAGCGGCCATCGGGCGCCAGGCCAGGGCCATAATTGGGGGGTATGGACAGACGGAAGCAGTGATTGCTGTCGGTCGTATCGATCATGAAATGGCGCTCGCCGACTTTATCGGCCGCGACATCGAAATAGTAAAACACCATCGGGAGCTTGTGGTACAACGCGTCGGCCTCGATCTCGATGCCGACGGCCTGGGCCAGGGCTTCCGGGCCGCTCGTCCATAACAGGTTGTCGACGTAAAGCTCTTCGCCATCCGCGAACCGTACCCGAACTCCATCGCCGGAGCGCTCGATGCCAGTGACCATGCGCTCCGTTTCCAGCTCGGCGCCGGCCTTGTTCAGCCCCTCTACCGTATTGCGTGTGAAGCCGGAGAGGCCTGAATGTGAGGGGTAGAACATGCGCGCGGGCATGACGTGTTTGGCGTCCTGGTAGAAATCCAGTCCAGCCCCTGTCGAGGGTTTCAGGATCCGATCATCCAGAGCGGGTTGTTGCTTGAGCAGGCTGGCGCTTTGCGGATCGGTGACCAGGATCCGGCGGACCGGCAGTTGGACTGCTGCTTTCGGGCTCAGGTCACGCGGGTGCAGGGTTGTGATCTTCCTGACAACCGGCGCCAGCATCTCGGCGCCCATCTTTCCAAAACGCGCGACCAGCAGATCTTCCAGGGACGCGCTGGGGTCAGCCATGACCTCGGCTGCACGATCTTCGCTGGCGGCCTTGATGACATCGAGCAGCATGGTCCCGGCCACTTCCGGCCCGAAATGGTTGAAGTCAGGGTATTCGACATCGATCGAGATCTGCCCATTGGTCACCGCCGCAATCTTGGGGGCGACCGGGATGGCTTCTCCGCCAGCCATTTCCAGGATCAGGGCGGTCGTTTCCGGTGTTTCATTGCCAAACAGGTGGCATCCGAAGTCGAGCAGGTAATCCTTCCATGGACGCGAATTATTTATGCCGCCAAATCCTTTGCCTGCTTCAACGATATGCACGCCGGCGCCTTCACCACGAAGTCGGATGCCGGCCGCCAGCGCGGCCAGACCGCCTCCGACAATGAGCCAGTCTTTCTTTGCGGGGCTTGGGTTTTGCAGGGGCTGAGCTGCCATGATCGAATCACCTTGCTTTGGTATGGTTAACCATCATCAACAAGGGTTAACGCCGCGTTCGGATTTCGCTCTCAGCTTGCGGCAACTCGTCGCTTGTCGTGCAGCTCGACAAGAGCCTGAGCGATGTGGTGCGCGCCTTCACCATCGCACAGCGTCGCGGCGGCAAGGCTCATGTTTAACAGCGTGGATGTATCGAGCGCATTCAGGCAGGCGGACAGGCGGGATGCCAGCTCTTCGCCATCCTCAAGAGCGATACAGGCGCCAGCCTTTTCCATCGCCCGTGCAGACAGGCGCTGATTGTCTGCGAGAATGATAACCAGGCTCGGCAGGCCAAGCACACAGCGTTCCAGCGCTGTGCCTCCGCCGGCACCGATGGCCAGGTCCGCTTGTGCCATCAGGCTGGCCATGTCCTCGACATCAACATGGAGGTTTAAAAGCGGATCGGTTCGAGCGCTGTCCTCCAGCTGCGCCCGACTGTCAGCGTGTGGCCCCAGAACGATATCGATCTCGACATCGGGCAGGGCCGACCGTGTGACAGCGTAGGTGCGGGCCGAAATCTCGCGCACATCCGTCAGCCCCATTGCGATCAACACGCGTTGCGGGTGTGTGGTCCGGCGCCGTCGGCCCAGGCTTTGCGGGCGTTTCAGCGCGAAAATGTCCCTCAATGGCACCATGTCCGGGCCGAGCAGAAGCTGACAATGTTCCGGAACACGGCTGTGATACGTTGCCGGCCGACGGTCAAAACCCTGATCGACCAGCAGGTCACAGTCATGTTTGCGCACCGGCAGGTCTTCGATCACGGCCAGTGTGTGACAAACGCGGCGCATCTCCACCTCATCGGCCAGCCGGCTGTCATAGAGGTCGACAAACAGTATGTCGGCCTGCGCGTTCCAGTGCGCCGGCATCGGGCAGTCGGTGAGGGCTGTGGTCGCTGCAAAGGGAAAGCCGGACCGGGCAAGGGCCGGAACAAGTTCTGCGCTTCCGGCACAACAGGCAAAGGCGATATCGCATCCACGCCGGTCGAGCGCGTCGGCCAGGGACAGGCATCGCATGATATGCCCGCCGCCGAGATCGGGGCGGGCGTCTGCCCTGAAGAGGATGCGAACGGGGGCGTTCGCGTCGGACATCAGGCCGCTTCGGAGGAATTGACGAGCGCGCTCAGCGAGTGGTGGTCGAGCTGTTCCGGATTATTGTCCGAGGAATAGGACCAGCCATCTTCAACAGCGCGCGCGCCTTCAGCCAGATAACGTGCCATCAGCTCACCGGCATGAGCCGGCAGAATGGCGTAGCGATCACCGACATCGACCGTCGTGCGGCTGTCGTCTCCGGGAACCATGATCTCATGCAGTTTTTCGCCCGGACGAATGCCGATGATCTTGGTTGGCAGGTCCGGCGCCATGGTCTTGGCCAGCTCTATGGTCGACATGGACGGGATTTTCGGCACGAAGATTTCGCCGCCCCGCGCCATCGCCAGGCTGGAGAGGACAAAATTTACGCCCTGTTCCAGCGTGATCCAGAAACGCGTCATGCGCTCATCCGTGATGGGCAGGTGGTCGGTGCCGTCATCGATCAGCTTGCGGAAAAAGGGGATGACCGAGCCGCGCGATCCGACAACATTGCCATAACGCACCACCGAGAAGGTCGGGCCGTCCTGACCACCCATGTGTTGTGCAGCGGTGAATATTTTATCCGCGGCCAGTTTGGACGCGCCGTAGAGATTGATCGGATTGGCCGCCTTGTCCGTGGACAGGGCGCAGACATCCGAAACGCCGCGCTTGATGGCGGCGCGTACGACGTTTTCAGCACCGATGACATTCGTCTTGATGCATTCGAACGGATTGTATTCGGCAATCGGCACGTGTTTCAGCGCCGCCGCATGGATCGCAATATCCACGCCTCGCATGGCCTGGTCCAGCCGGGCCTCATCGCGCACATCGCCAATAAAATAACGCAGGAACGGGTAGTCATTGGGCGAGAATTCCTGCGCCATCTCATATTGTTTGAGCTCATCCCGGGAGAAGATGATCAGCTTGCGAGGTTTGAACTCGCGGCAGATCGTCTCGGTCATTCGCTTGCCGAATGAGCCGGTTCCGCCAGTGATTAAAATGACCTTGTCATTCAGGTCCATACGGGGTTCGCGGAAAGTCCGGTTCATCACCATTTGTTCCAGGGCATCTGTCGGGCTCGTGCTGTCAGACATGCTTTCGCCTCGCGATTCGTTAATTGGTGACGACGCTGCTCCCGTTGGGTTAACGGGTCGTTAGGCTGCTGTCGCGATCCTGTCAGTCGGGCAAGCGCCGTGCGGGCGCGGGAGAAAGTTCCATGACCACTGTTGTGATCGTTCAGGCTCAGACCGAGTTCCAAACCGAAACCTCGCCAGTGCTGGCGGATCTGGGCGGGCGAACCGTCCTGAACCGTGTTCTTGATCGCTGTGCATCCATTTCGGGTGTCGATAGCGTGATTTGCTCCATTCCGGAAACCGAATTGGAAACATCACTTGCACTCGAGGTTTTACGGGCGGGGCATTGCCTGTCGGTCGGGCCCGCAGGTGATGCTCTGGCCAATCTTTGCCACGCCGCAAAAGACTTCCAGGCCGAGACCGTGATCCGGGTCAGCGCGGACGCCGCCTTCATGGATGCCCAGCTGGCCGGACGCGTGGTGAAACTCATGCATGCCTCACGGGCCGATTACGCCACCAACGCCATGCCCACCGGTTATCCGCGCGGTCTTGAGGTTGAGGTCGTGCCAGCGGTCTTGCTGCACAAAGCGGATGAGGTTGCGTCCTCTGCAGAGGAGCGCGCCGACCCGACCTTGTGGATGCGCCAGCACGCCTATCTCCAGAAAGCCAATCTGCGCGGCCCGGGTGGGGCGCTTGAGGCGCTCGACTGGCGTGTTGCCAGCCTGGACGGCATCCGGTTTGCCCGTGCCGTCTTCGACGAGTTGGGTGAGGGGGCGTCGACCGTCTCCGCCGCCGAACTTGCAGCCCTTTGCCTGCGTCGCCCGGACCTGCAGCGCCCTGTCGAACATGCCGGCAAGGGAAGCCCGGTTGTCCCGCTCCAGGCGGCTGACATCGAAAGCGCGATCGCGGCCCTGCGCGTCGCTGCGTAGGGACTCTATTAACTCCGCTTCTCAACGCTTTGTTTGTGTTCGTGCTCCACATTGGTCAGCAGAACCAAAAGGATTGCGTTGATGTCGATCATCGGACTGGACATGAATGTGCTGACGGGCTGGTATAATGCCAAGCTCTCCAGCTCACTTGCGTCCAGTTCCGCCTTGTCCGGTGTGAGTCGCTCGAGCAGTTCCTCGTCTGGCCGTGATGTGATGGCACCGTGGGATGTTCGCGGCGGTGTCAGCACGCTTGAGGAGATGCGCCGGACCGTTCTGGCAAGTGGTGACTTCTTCAAGGACCCGGCCCGCGAGTTCTCCTCTCTGGACGCACCGGTCGATCACAAGAGTTTGTTTTCCCTTCACCAGGGGCTGAAGCGGCTGGCCTCCCTCGCTGAGGAAGCGAAGGAGAAGGACACCGACAGCTTCCGTCGCTCTTTCCTGGAAAATCGGTTTCAGGAAGGCCTGGGGCAGCTCGACACCTATTTTCAGGATCTGGATCTGACTGAGGTGAACCTGCTCAAGGGCGAAGAGCTGAGCAAGATGGAGAGCGAGGTCGCGATTTCGCGCGGCAGCTCCACCTTCACAACGGGTATTGTGCACTCGGGAACATTTGACGCCGAGGTCGCCAGCCTGACCGGTGACGTGAAATTTGACATCGCCATCGTCAAGAACGGTGTCACGACGAATGTCGCCATCGACCTGGCGGATATGGGCGCGACGACACGCAATCTCGACAATATCGCTGACCATATCAATACCCAGCTGGACGCGGCGGGCATGCTGACCACGTTCAGCCGAGTGAAGCTGGGCGAGAAAAACGAATACGGTGTCATTGAAGGCAATGACTTCGGGTTCAAGATCAACGGCATCTCTACAGAGCGTGTGAGCTTTTCTTCGACGACAGGCCAGCCGGCCGTCTACCTGACGGGAACGTCGGGGCTGAATGAGACAGCGGGCGGGCAGTTCGTGAAGTTGACCGATCTGGGGAGCGGAACACCCAGTGTTGGAACATCGGGCCGCTGGGAAGCTGACGCCACGACGTCGGAGGTCGAGGTCATCGGCAGTGAAGACGGCGAGACGCGCACCAAGACGGAAAGCAATCCGCTGGAAATCCACGCCAGTGCCGCGTCCTCTGACGGGGGTGTCTATGTTGTCGGTCAAACCTCCCACACCGTAGACGGCCAGGTGATCAAGGGCGATCAGGACCTGGTCCTCGCCAAGTATGACAGCCTGGGCAACAAGCTCTGGAGCCGGGTGCTCGGCGCGTCCGAGGACGCAAAGGGCACCACGATCGCGGTCGACGACAGCGGCAACGTCGTCATTGCCGGTCAGGTCAAGGGCGGTCTGGGGTCGACGACCGATATCGGCGGCTCGGACACGGTTGTTGCCAAATACAATGGTGATGGTGTCGAGCAGTGGATGCAGCGTTTCGGCAGCCGCGATGATGACACCGCTGACTCCGTGGCTATTGGTTCGGACGGAACTGTCTACGTCGCTGGCAGCAGCGAATCTGCCTTTGGCAATGAGGCCCATCTAGGTGGAGCAACCGACGGCTATGTCCGCGCCATCGACGCGAACGGGACAACTCAATATACGCGCCGTATCGGTGGAGCAGGGGATGACAAGGTCGCCTCACTCTCGATCGCATCAGACGGCGCCCTCTTGGTGGCCAGTTCCGAGGATGGTGTCGCAGTCGTGCGCAAGTATGACGCGGCCGACGGAAGCTCCGCGGCAGTCTGGGAGCAGACGTTGGGTGATATGGAAGCCGGGCGGATCGGTCAGGTCGAGGTTGATGGCAGCGATATCTATGTCACCGGCTCTGCGGGTTCGAGCTTCTCCCCGAGCGCGCCATTGAGCGCGCATGCCGGCGGTGTTCGCGATGTATTCCTGGTCAAGATGACCGACGGTGCCACGCCGACCCTGGGCTACACCACTTTTGTCGGTTCATCTGGCGACGAGACCGCCAATGCGATCACCATCGATAGTGGCAAGGTCTATCTGGCAGGCAAGACGGATGGATCCCTTCCGGGGGCAACGCTGCAGGGTGACCGCGATGCATTTGCCGCCCAGCTCGATGCGACGACGGGTGGTCTCGACTGGGCCACGCAGCTTTCCGGGCGCAGCAGTATCGCTGAATCAACCGGAATCGCCGTGCAGAGCCAGGGCGATAGTGTTCTCGATGCCATGGGGCTGCCGTCTGGATCACTGACCTATTCGGACAGTCGTGTGGTGACCGACCGAAGTGCGGCGCGTGAAGGCGATCATTTCTACATTTCGGTTGATGGCGGGCGACGCAAGAAGATCTCTATCGACTCCGATGACACGATGCGGTCGCTGACGTTCAAGATCAACGCGCACCTTGTCCTTGACGGTACCGCTGATGTCCGGCGTGGAAGCGAAGGGGACCAGTTGCGCATCAAGGCCGCCGAAGACCACAAGATCGAGTTTTTTGCCGGCGAGACGGGGCGCGACCTTCTGAAGTCTCTGGGTATGGAGCCGGGCGCGATCGTCAATACGGGTTCGCTTCTGGATGATGATGACAAGTCGGTTGATGCCCCGCCAATTTTCTCGCTGGACCTGCCAAACCTGTTGTCATTGGCAGACAAGGATGCTGCAGAAGCTGCGATGGAAGCGTTGCAGGACGCCATGTCCAAGGTGCAGCGGGCCTATCGGGACATCACCACGGATCCGGCTCTCAAGGCGTTGCTGGAAGGTCCGCAAGCCGGCAGGAGCGGCGGCACCGTCCCGGCCTATTACAACGCACAGCTGGCCAATTACCAGGCCGGCCTCTCGCGACTGAACCAGGGCCCGTCAGCGGGCAATGCAGCGCTTTTCTTCTAGACACAAAAAAGCCCGCCAAAGCGGGCTTTCTTACAGGATTTGCATTCAGGTCAGGCTGTTCGGTTGAGGGCGATATTCATCGCGCTCTGTGGCACAGCACGGTGACCTGCCCCCGGACCATAACCGCCTCCTGCGGATTTCTGGCGCGCGGCTTCATCGGCAATTGCCTTCACGACACCCTCTGTCAGCGTCTTCATGGCCGCTACGGCATGACCATTCTCCGCCAACGCCTTGTGGAACAGCTCTGTGGCTTTGCGCAGGGCTTCCTTGATCGCCGCGGATGCGCCTGAAAATCGTTGTGGCTCCTGGCGCGCTCGCGAAACCTCGGCGCGGTAGATATTGGCCAGCTTGGACTTTTCATCCTGCAGGTGGATCGCATCCTGCGGGCGGCGTTCTTGAAAAAGCGACGTTTCCTGTCGGATCAGATCCGTCAGTCTCTGAGTGAGTTTGAGCAGTGCCTGGGCGCGTTCCGCCCCGTTTGCCGCTGCCAGTTGTGTCATGCCTGTTCTCCCCCTGCTTCCTGATAGCGCAGAATTTCTGATGTCAGTCGGTCAGCCAGTCCCAGTCCCCCGGACTGGGCCATGACCTTGGCGTATTCTTCGTGCAAAAGACCGCCGAATGCCTTTTCGCCGGCGCCGCCGCCAAACGGGTTTTCCTCGCCGACATTCGCGAACATCGCGGACACCATCTGGGAGAGGAAAAAGCTCTCGAATTCCTCGGCAACCGCCCGGGCCTCTGCCTCGGTGCGAGCGCCCTCGATATTCGGTGCTTGGGTGTTGGAGCGAGCAGCTCCTACCGCATTGGCCATCTGAAGGTTGAGGAGCTCGTCCATTACAGCACCTGGATATCGGCTTGCAGCGCCCCTGCGGCCTTGATGGCCTGCAGGATGGTGATCATGTCGCGCGGCGTGACGCCCAGCGCGTTAAGGCCGTCGACCAGTTCGCGAAGGGAGACCGTGTCATCCAGGACACCCAGCTGCATGGCGTCTTCCTCAACGGTCACATCCGTGCGCGGCAGGATCGCTGTCTCTCCTTCGGAGAAGGGGGCGGGCTGGCTGGCGATCGGGCTTTCCGATACGGTGATGGTCAGATTGCCCTGGGCGATCGCGACCCTGGACACGCGGACATTTTCGCCCATGACGATGGTGCCGGTGTTTTCGTCAATGATAACGCGAGCCGGCATGTCGGCTTCAACACGCAGCTGCTCGACTTCTGCCAGCAGGTCGATCATGTCACCATTGAAGCTCGCCGGGCGGGTCAGCTCGACCGTGCTGGGGTCGACGGCGCGCGCTGCAGCACCGCCCATATAGGCATTGATGGCATCGGCCATGCGACGGGCGGTCGTTAAGTCCGGATTGCGCAGGGACAGGCGAAGCGAAGAGCGATTGGCAATATCGGCCCAAGGGTTGATGCCTGTTCCCGCGAACGGGTTTTCGACCAGGGCGCCATTGGCGATACGGCCGGATGTCGGAACTCCGCGCGTAATGGTCGCCCCATCGCCACCGGCAGAAAATCCGCCGACGGTCATTGTGCCCTGGGCGACGGCCCAGGTCCGGCCGAGACTGTCAAACAGCGGCGTTGCGACCAACGTCCCGCCTTGCAGGCTGGATGCATCGCCGAACGCGGAAACTGTAACGTCAATACGAGTACCCTGAGAGGCGAAGGCCGGCAGGCTGGCTGTGATCATCACCGCGGCCACATTGCGCGTATTCAGGTTGGCGTTACGGGTGTTGACGTTGAACTGCTCCAGCATCGCGTTCAGGGACTGATTGGTGAAACTGGAATTGCGCAGGCTGTCGCCCGTCCCATCCAGGCCAACCACCAGGCCATAGCCAACCAGGTGGTTCTCACGCACGTCCTCGACGTCAACCATGTCCTTGATTCGTGATGAGGCATTGGCCGGCGTCACAAGCATGAGGGCAGCGATGGCGAGGGCGATGATGCGCATTTTGCGGTCTCCGAACTTTGGTTCTGGAAATTCAGTTGCGAAAGCTGTGCCAAGCGATGCTGAGCGTTGAATAAAAAATTCCTAATAAAAACAGTATTTTGAGATTTGTTTTGGGTGGGCATGCGGGGGCAAAATCGACCGGGTGCGCATGCGGCCGGGTAGAATTTTCCCATCAACAGCGTAGACTTAAGTATCTGTTAATGGCGCAAGTTCATGCCTTAACGGGTAGCGACAGGGTGTGATTCTGCCATGAAAATCTCGGGAACAAGCTCAACCGGATCGATCTCTTCCGCCAAGTCCAAGTCCGCCAAGAAGGCAGGCGGGCAGAGCTTTTCCGTGGACACGCAGACCCAGACCCAGGCGGCTGTGAACACCCAGGGTGCGTCCTCCATCCAGTCTGTTGATGCGATCCTGGCCCTGCAGTCCGTCGGTGATTTCACCGAGGCTCGCAAGCGCGCAACCGAACGTGCGTTTGATATGCTCGACGTGCTCGATGAGCTGAAGCTGGCCCTTCTGGAAGGTGGCCTGCCGCGCGCCAAGCTGGAAGCATTGATGAAGCTGCTGCAGACGCGACGCGACGACACCAATGATGAGCAGCTGGAAGCCGCGCTGAATGAGGTCGAGACTCGCGCCGCGGTGGAACTTGCCAAGTTCAGCTAGCCTGAACAGCGCCCCTGCCATGTCTGGTTTTTCGTGAAAAACGTGTTGGATTTTAAAGATTTGTCCAGCTCAACAGCTACTGTGCGTTGACTCCGGCAAATCGGTGAATATTCTCCGCTCCGCTTTCGGGGAGTGCGGCTTGACCGCTTGAAGTG
Organism: Maricaulis sp.; assembly: GCA_965657935.1. GTDB lineage: Bacteria > Pseudomonadota > Alphaproteobacteria > Caulobacterales > Maricaulaceae > Maricaulis. The sequence continues at coordinate 10,940 of CBFHQE010000018.1, forward strand.
AGAAGAAAGCGTCATGAGCGACGAAAATCGTATCGAGTTGCCCAAGGGCTACATGCCGTCCGACGACGAGCCGTTTATGAATGAACGGCAACAGGAGTATTTCCGGCTCAAGCTGGAAGCCTGGAAGGACGAGATCCTGCGCGAGAGTAAATCGACCATCTCCGCGCTTCAGGCCGACATGGGTGCACTGCCGGACCTGGCAGATCGCGCGTCCACCGAGACTGACCGTTCTCTGGAGCTGCGAGCCCGGGATCGCCAACGCAAGCTGATTTCCAAGATCGACAGTGCCATCCGCCGGATTGAAGAAGGCGAGTACGGTTATTGCGAGGAAACGGGCGAGCCAATCGCGCTGGCCCGCCTCGATGCCCGGCCGGTTGCCACGCTCAGCCTCGAGGCGCAGGAACGCCACGAGCGCAAGGAACGCGTCCACCGCGACGATTGATCGGCACGCCTAGATCACAAGAAGCACCGCGCTGGATCCGATGATCCAGACCGCAGTCATGATCTTTAGCCGGGTTGCGCCCAAGGCATGAGCCAGGCGACGCGCGAGGAAACCGCCGACGGCGACCGCCGGGGCAGCGAACACCAGCACGCGCCAGTCCAGATGACCGGCCTGCAGATGGAAAATCACGCCGATCCAGACTGTGATTGCAGAGACAATCACCGCGCTCGCCACGCTGACATCAACCGGGTAACGCCGCAGGAAAAGCGTCAGGGCCAATAGCTCACCAATGCCGACAGAGAAAAGCGCGGTCGCCATGCCCCCGACAACGCCGATGGCCAGGGCTGCGTGCCTGTCAATTTGTGTCAGTTCTTCCCGATCGCCATGCGGGCGGCGCAGAAGGAAGACCTGTACCAGAAGCAGCACACCCAGTGTGATCGAGAACAGCTTGAACAATAGAAAGGCGAGGTCACCGTCCACGCGGATCACAAACTGGGTAAAGAGCAGCGCCGGCAGGCCGGTAATCAGGCTGCGCACGACCAGTTCGCGTACAATGGGCCGGTGCTCGATCTCGACGGGTGTGACATCGCGGCGGTAGAACCGGTTGGTCCAGGTCAGCGCGCCAATTGTCATGCCGAAACACTGGATGGCGAAGCTGATGCCGACCGCCGCTGACGGGCTGAGACTGAGTTGGCCTGCTTCACGCATCAGTGCGAACACTGGCACAAAGACCACGCCGCCGCCGACACCGGTGGAATTGGCCACCAGCGCCCCGCCGATACCGACCAGGCTGAAGGGCCAGAACTGACGGGCGGTCTGCGCCGTCGGGTCGGCCAGGATGACGACGCCGATATATGCGATCATCAGCGCGGTCAGAATCCCCGCGGTGACAATCTGGATCGGGCGCAGCCGTTTCGATTTCAGTGTCGAGATCATGCCGGCAACTTAGTGTTGGCACGCCGTTCAGCAAGCGCCAAGCGCACAAAAAAGAAGGCCGTCATGGCGAACCATGACGGCCAGGTGGATACCCGATGGTGGCGGGATTTCGGTCCTAGAACGGCATCAGGATATTGTAGAGTTCCTGGCCATAGGAGGGGCGCTGAACATCGGAAAGATGTCCGCGTCCACCGTAGGAAATGCGGGCTTCGGCAATTTGCGTGTGACTGATCGTATTGTTTGAACCGATGTCTTCCGGGCGTGCGATGCCGGAGATGAGAAGTTCGCGAACCTCATTGTTGACACGCACTTCCTGACGTCCGGCGAGGACCAGATTGCCGTTCGGCAAGACCTGAGTGACCAGGGCGGCGATCGTCAGGGAAACCGACTCGGTGCGGTTGACTGAACCGGCTCCGTCCAGAGCGGAGGTGGAACCGAAACTGCCCAGATTGGTCTGGTCGATACTGTCATTGAAGAAACCGGTCAGGTCGACGCCGAACAATTGGGTCAGGTCGCTGTCCTCGGCGGAGGTGCGCGAACGGCTGGTCGTGTTGGAGAGCTGAGCGCTGTCGGCGATGTCGATATTGACTGTCAGAATGTCGCCGACACGTGCGGCACGCGGGTCGCCGAAGAAGGTTGGCGAATTGGCATTCCACAGCGAGTTGTTTGTCCGGGCCATCTGGTTTTGCTGATATGTCTGGACCGGCATCGGGATCTGCGATGCGCCGGTGCCGACCAGCTCGTTGGGATTGGCGATCGGGGACATGGCCGGCGTCTGTCCGACTTCGCGGATACGGTCTGTGGCGCAAGCCTGAAGGCCAAGCCCCAGAAGAGCGACGATTGCGAGTTTCTTGAACATCGGTTGATCCTTCGGGCCTAGAAGCTGGCAGGGACGGTGTAGCCGACACGGGCGCGGCCTGGGCCGTCAGCCAGGGCTTCAACCGTGCGGTTGGACTGGAGATTGACGAAGCGGGCGACTTCACCGTCCGCAACATCCTCAAGCGCCCGGGCGCGTATCGTCAGCTGAATGCCCGGGGCATCAAAGACCAGGGTGACGGTTTCGCCGCGGCTGATGACGATGGGCATCTGCAGGTCATAGCTGCGCAGGGGTTCGCCAGCGCGCAGTGCCCGGCGACTTTCACGACCGATGATCGCTTCCGGATCGAGCACCGCGTCGGGGCGCACCCTGTCTGCTCGCAGAGAAACCCAGTCGATGTCGTGGGACGTGATCTCTTCGCCGGCAGAAACCAGGCGGGCCAGAACCGGGACTTCCATCGTCTGGTAGGCCCTGCCGCTGATACGCACTGTCGCGGCGCCGTCAAAGGGCCGGATTTCTGCGGACAGCATGTTGGAGCGCGGGTCGAAATTGAGCGCCAGGACTTCCAGGCCGCCGAAGCTGTCGACCGGTGCATGCACCGTGAACGCGGAGTTGGCGAGGCGAACCTCGTGGCGAACGCCCTCATTCATGAAGAGCTCGCCTTCCAGAATGTCGGACAGGACATCGCCGGTGATGACACGGCTGGCGCGGGTGACAGTCACCCGGCGCATGCCTGAGGCATTGGCCCAGTCGAGATCATTCTCGGCGGCCAGGCGGCGGACATAGTCAACATTCAGCGACGAGCGCTGGCCCGGAGCCGGAGCGCGGGCAATGACCGTGTCGGAGGCTTCGCCAGCGCCCTCGAACAGATCGCCGAGGGTAACCTGGGCACCGTCGATCGTCAGGCTTTCGCGCAGGACGACGGAGTCGCCGGCAAAGGCTGGCGCCGTTGCGAGACAGGTCAGGGCGAGGAGGGTGGATCGGATCATCTACCGGCTCCCTTAGCGAAGGTTGGAAGAAGTGGCGAGCATCTCGTCGGCGGCGGTAATCACACGTGCATTCATCTCGTAGGCGCGCTGCGCGGAGATGAGAGCGGTGATTTCGGCGACCGAGTTGACGTTCGAGCCTTCCAGGAAACCCTGGTTGACTTCACCGAAGCCCGGCGAACCTGGCGTGCCGGTGGTTGCCGCCCCGGACGCTGCGCTTTCCAGAAAGAGATTATTGCCGATCGCTTCCAGGCCTGCGCTGTTCAGGAAGGAGGAAAGTTCCAGCTGTCCCACCGTTTGCGGCGCGGTCTGGCCATCGACCAGAACCTGGACCTGGCCCTGGGGATTGATGGAGATATCACGCACGCCGTTCGGAATGGCGATACCCGGGGCGACAACATATCCCTGTGCGGTGACCAGCTGGCCATCCGGGCTTGTGGAGAAGCTGCCGGAGCGGGTGTAGGCATCGGTGCCGTCCGGCATCTGAATGCGGAAATAACCCTGTCCGGAGATCGCCAGATCATAGTCATTACCGGTGTTGTTCATCGAACCCTGTTCGGTGATGCGGTAGATGGAGGACGTGTCGACACCCAGGCCGACCTGAACGCCTGTCGGAACGATGGTGCCTGCGTCCGAGCTGTCCACGCCCATGGCCTGGACGTTCTGGTAGAGAAGGTCCTGGAATTCCGCTCGCTGTCGCTTGAACCCCGTCGTGTTCATGTTGGCCAGGTTGTTCGAGATGACTTCGACGTTGAGCTGTTGGGCTTCCATGCCCGTCGCGGCGGTAGAGAGTGCGCGCATGATAGGGCTCCTTCCTTATGCCTTGCCGAGGCGCTCAATGGCGCGACGGTTCAGGTCTTCTGCATCTTTCAAGAATTTCGATACCGAGGCGTAGCTGCGCATGATCTGCATCATGTCCGTCAGCTCGACGACGGAGGAGACGTTTGACCCCTCCACATAGCCCTGGTGAACAACCGCATCGAACATGGCGAGAGGGTCAGCCTCTTCCGGTGCCAGTTCCAGCGTGTAGCGACCATTGCCTTCCTTGGAGAGGTTGGCGCGATTGACGATATCGAAGACACCAATCCGGCCGACCTGGGCGCCGTCCTCGATAACCGCACCCCCGTCCACGATACGGACATTTTCGGCATTGGGGTCGAGAATGATCGGGGCACGGGTGTCAGCATCGAGAACGGGCGAACCGTCTGCGCTGACCAATTGGCCAATATTGTCGACATGAAACCGGCCATCACGTGTGTATTCCGTGCCGCGATTGGTCTCGAGGCCGAAGAAACCATCGCCCTCGATGGCGAAGTCAAATGTCCGGTTGGTGAGTTCCAGCTCGCCCTGGCTGAAATCACGGCCCATGCCCCAGGTGTTGACGTATTGGAGCTCGGAAGGGCCGTCAGAATGTTCTGCGGTGCGCGCCGGATTGCTCTCCAGCAGCAGCGTTTCGACCTTGAATCCGGTCGTGTTCGCGTTGGCGATATTGTTGGCGACGACATCCATCGACCGTCTCAGGGTCATCTGGCGTGTCAGGCCGATCATCAGTGCGTTGTCCATCGGGTGGTCTCCATTCTGGATGACACGTCCACCGTCATCTGCGGCGGTTGCCAACCATGGTGCACAGGGTGTGCCAAGGTTAAGCCTAAGGAAAACAAGGGTTAAGCAGGGGTGGCCCGGATGGGGCGGAAAGTGTTGCCGGAACCAATGGGGCCTGTGCTGGGCAGAATTTTCCCCTTGGCCGGCAAAAGCTACGGAAGGTTAACGACTCTGACCGTTAATAACTTCAGATGATTCCCTAGACGGAGTTCGCAATGTCGGACGAGAACGACGATATAGATGAAGACGGTGCCGAGGGCGAGGACGGCGAAAAGAAAAAGGGCCTCCCCAAAATCGTGCTGTTTGGTGGCCTGGGCGGGGTTATCCTGCTGCTGGGCGCTGCCGCGGCCTTCTTTCTGCTGTCCGGCGGTGACGACGAACAAGCCGTGGCCGAGGGCGAGCACAGTGAAGAGGGCGGCTATGAAAGTGCTGACGCGAGTCACTCCGGAGAGGTGTATTATTACGACCTGCGGGATGGCGACGGCACAGAAGAGACCATCACGACCAATATTCGTGCGGTTGATGGGCGCGCGGTCACTGTCCAGTTCAAGCTGACATTTGAGTCCTCCCGCGACGATCTGGGACCCATCCTCGAACAGCATGTGGACCCGATCATGGACCAGTTCATCGTTTTCCTGCGCGAACTGCGCGAAGACGATCTCTACGGTTCGGCCGGCATGCATCGTGTGCGACTGGAATTGCTCCGGAGAGTGAATCTTGCCATCGAACCTGCACAGGTCGATGCCGTGTGGATTCAAGAATTTATGATTGTGGATTAAGGCCAGTACGAATGTCCGAAGACGATCCAATGGACCAGGATGCCCTGGCTGCAGAGTGGGAGGCCATGGCCGAAGACGGCGATGACCTCGACCTTGCATCCGAATGGGAAGCCATGGTTGGCGCCGAGGAGGACGAACAGGACCTCCCGACCGTCGGCGGTGGCCCCGAGCGCATCCTCAACCAGGATGAAATTGACAGCCTGCTGGGCTTCTCCCTGTCGGATGATGACGGGGCGGACAAGTCCGGTATCCGGGCTATCATCAATTCAGCCCTGGTCTCCTACGAGCGTCTGCCGATGCTCGAGATCGTCTTTGACCGTCTTGTGCGTCTGATGACGACTTCGCTGCGCAATTTCACCTCGGACAATGTCGAAGTTTCGCTGGACAATATCTCGTCCATTCGTTTCGGCGATTATCTGAATTCGATCCCGCTGCCGGCGATCCTCGCGGTTTTCCGTGCCCAGCAGCTGGACAATTACGGTCTGCTGACTGTCGACTCCAACCTGATTTATTCGATTGTGGATGTTCTGCTCGGCGGTCGCCGGGGCACGTCTGCGATGCGTATCGAAGGCCGCCCTTACACCACGATCGAGCGCATGCTGGTGCAGCGCATGATCGAAGTCGTTCTGGACGATGCGAAGCAGGCCTTCCAGCCTCTGACCGAGGTCGAGTTTGATCTGGAACGCGTCGAGACGAACCCGCGTTTCGCCGCTATCGCTCGCCCGGCCAATGCGGCGATTCTGGTGAAGCTGCGTATTGATATGGAAGACCGGGGCGGTCGTATCGAGCTCTTGCTTCCCTACGCCACCCTCGAGCCCATTCGTAAAATGCTGCTGCAGCAATTCATGGGTGAGAAATTCGGACGCGACAATATCTGGGAAGGCCACCTGGCAACAGAGCTGTGGTCGACCAAGATGGCAGTACACGCTGTCCTGGACGAACAGAAGGTTTCGCTCGGAACCGTGGCTGACCTGAAGGTCGGTGACACGATGTTCCTGGATGCGTCACCGATGAGTGAAGTGGAGCTGCGATGTGGCTCCGTACCCCTGACCCGCGGCCGGATGGGCCGTATCGGACATAATGTTGCCTTGCGTTTGAGCGGACCGCTCTCGCCCGGGGCCAAGCGCGCAATGATGAGGTTCTCATGACCCTGGCTGGACTGGTATTCGAAGGTGTCGTCGCAGGTTTGCTGCTTCTGGCTGTCATCATGTGCTGGCGGGTCGACCGCCGCCTGAATGCACTCAAGACGGGGCAGGATGGTGTGCGCGAGTCGGTCATTCAGCTCAATGACGCTACGGACCGCGCTCGAGCGGCTCTGGCCACGCTGGAGCGCGCCACCCGTGAGAACGGCGATATTCTGGAGCGTCGTGTCCAGGACGCGCGCGCCCTGTCTGACGAGCTGCGGTTGATGACGGGCAAGGCAGATCGCACCGCCGACAGCATGACCCGTCGCCCGGCCCGCAAGCGGGCCGCTGACATTTTTCCGCAAGGTGCTGGCTCCTCGGTCCTCAATGACCTCAAGGACGTAAGGTAAGATCATGGCTCAGCCGCTCCGTCTGTTCTCCATTATTGCCATCCTGGCCGGCGGGCTGTTTGGCCTGAAGGCTATCTCGGTCACCAATAACGCGATCGACTTCTTCTCTGCTGAAGCGGTGGCGATGGAGGTGGCACCGCCGGAGGGCGAGGCGGACCCGGCAGGTAATTCCGCCGATGATGAAGAGACTGCAGAGCCGCAAGAGCCTCTGGCCGAAGTTCCCGATGTGAGCTCTGCTTTCCAGCAACGCCTCGCTAATCGAGTGCGCAGCGGTGAAGAAGAGGATGTTCTGGTTGCGTTGAGAGAGCGTCGTAACGAGCTCGATACGCGCGAAACTGAGCTTGATACCCGTGAAGCCATGATGTTGGCGATGGAACAGCGTGTTGATGACCGCATCGTCGAGCTGGAAAACCTGCGGAATGAAATCAATGTGCTGTTCGGTCAGCTTGATGACATGGAACAGCGAGACCTGTCCCGCATCATCGCCTGGTATGGTGCCATGGATCCGGCTGATGCCGCGCTGCGTCTGGCGGCCCTGGACCCGATGCGCCAGGTACAGATCGCGGACGGAATGAGCGAGCGTAAATTCGGTGAAATCCTGGCGGTAATGGAAATCAATGACGCCGCGACCCTGACGGAGCTGATGGCCAGCCGTGGTGATCTGCCGGAAACCCTGGATGAGCTGGAGGCCCGGCTTGCCGAAGAGAGTTAGACAGCACCGTCTTCTCTGCGGAGCCGCGCTGGCTTTAGTTCTCAGCACACCGGCTCTGGCCCAAGCGCCCGCCGACATCCGTGTCGAGCGGGCTGGTGCCAATGTGCGCCTGATTCTGGACTATCCTGACAGTTACCAGGAAAGCCGCCCGACAGCTGATGTCGATATCGAACACACAGTGCTGATCGCTGAACTGAGCGAACCCATCACAACAGATGTGACGGACCTGGTTGATGATCTTGGCGGTGTAGCCGCTCGCGCGCGACTTGACCCCGATGGGCGCACCCTGCGTATCGCGCTCAATGGCCGGGCTGATGTTCACACCTCAGCCAGTTATGATCAAATTGCCATCGATATCGTGCCGCGCGGTGCATCTGCGCCCGCCGATATCGTTTCGCCGCGCGAACAGGCCGAGATTGCAGCGGCTGCCGAAGCAGACCGTCTGGCGCTTGAAGAGGCCAATGCTGAACCTGAAGGCCCGCCACCCGTTCCGCCGCTACCGGTCGAGCTGCGCGTTGGCCAGGCGACGGAATACACCCGTGTTGAACTGATCTGGCCGGAAACGGTCGACTATGCCATCCGCCAGAATGACAATATCGCCGAAGTGCGCTTCTCGCGTCCGGCCGAGGTTGATCTGGCACGCCTGGCCGGTTCGCCGCCGCGCTTCCTGCGGAATGCCACCGGGCGCCGCGAGGGCGATGAGTGGGTATTGCGCCTGGTCATGGAAGAAGGCATTCGCGCCCGCGCCTGGAGCGAGGACGAACGTGTCTCCATTGATCTGGTTGACCCGGATGCAGACAACACCCAGGCCTTGCTGGCTCAGCTCGCCGAACTTATCCCGGAAAACCAGCCGCAGGAGGCCGCTGATGCCGGCTTCGAACCTGCGCCGGAAGGGTCTTCCGGAGACACCGCCGAGATCGAAGACCGGTTCGACAGTTTTGTCGAAGACGGTCTGGAAGACGTAACGGAATTGCCGGATGACCCGGCAGAGGCTGATCGTGACCCGGTTCCGGAAAGCGGAGTCGTCCATGTCGCTGTCACCGAGTTCAATGGTGATCTGCGTACGGAATTCGCCTGGGCAGGTCCTGTGGGCGCTTCGGTCTTTAGACGCGGCCGCGCGATCTGGATCGTGTTTGATGCTGCAGCTGATCTGGACATGAACGAGCTGGGCCATCGCGACCGGCGCCATGTTCAGGGGTATCAGATCGTTCGCGGCGAGGATTTTGTCGCCGCACGCCTCGAGGTGCCTGAAACAACGCAGGCCGAGGCGCGTCTGGAAGGCGATGAATGGGCCGTTGTCTTTTCCGAACGCATCGATTCACCGCCGCGACCGGTCAATGTCCGCCGGGATGCGCGCCGGGGTCGCCTCGGGCGCATTCTGGTCGGTCTTAGCGCCCCAAGCGCCGTACGCTGGGTGAATGACCCGGTTGTGGGCGACCGCCTGGGTGTCGTCACTGCAGGTGGTCCGGTTCAGGGTCTGGCTTCGCGCCGCGCCTTTGTTGGCGGAGCCTTGCTGCCATCTGCCCAGGGGGTTGCCGTTGAGGCCTTGGCCGAGGACCTGTTGATCTCGATAAATGGCGCAGGCGCCATTATCGGTCGGCCGGAGGGCCTGGATCTCACCCCGTCCACTGACGGCAGTCGCTCACAGGGTGACAGCTCGGTCCTGGCCAATATCGCTTCGCCCGCGCTGATGGATTTCAACAGCTGGCGCGGTGAGGGCTATTTCGCCGATGAGTGGGCCGACCGCCTGCGCCGTGCTGCGATGGAAAATGGTCCGGACGGGCATGTCTCGCTGGCGCGTTTCCTGCTGGCCAATAATCTCGCGCCGGAAGCAATCGGCATGCTGAATCTGGCGGTCAGTGAAGAGCCGGAGCTGGGTGCGGATCATCACATTCGCGCCATGCGCGGCGTCGCCAGCTACATGCTGCACCGTCTCGATGATGCAGAAGCCTATCTTTCCAATGCCGGTCTTGCCGCGGATCCTGCCACCGATATGTGGCGCGGCATGATCGCGGTGGAGCAGGAACGCTGGGAAGATGCCCGCCGCCGCCTCGGCGCTGGCGCAGATGCAGCCTATTTCTATCCGCCGATCTGGCAGGCACGTTATGAGGCGGCCCTGGCCCGAGCGACGTTGGAGCTCGGAGACTACGCGGCTGCGGAACAACATCTTTATGCCATCGAGGCGGGCGAGCCGGACGAGCAGAGCCGACTGGATGCCGCCTATGTCGCAGCGAGACTAGATGAAGCGCGGGGCAATCTGGATAGCGCGATCGAACAGCTTGAAGCGCTGGCGCAATCGGGCAATCCGCCGATGGAAGCGCGTGCGATCTATGAACTGACCCGGGCGCGTCTTGCAGCCGAACAGATTTCCCGCGAACAGGCCATCGACGATCTGGAAAACCTGCGCTTCCGCTGGCGCGGCGACAGTATCGAATCCGACACGATCCGAACCCTTGGTGAGCTTTATGTCGCTGCTGGCGAGTTCGGCCTGGGGCTGGAAGTCATGGCGCGTGGCCAGACCCGCTTCGAGGACAATGAGGCCGGTCGCCGGATCTTTGACGACATGAACTCGACCTTCCGTCGCCTCTTCCTCGACGGTGAGGCGGACCGGATGGATCCGGTCGAGGCGGTGGCGCTGTTCTATCAATACCAGCATCTCGCGCCGATCGGCACGGATGGTGACCGCATGATCCGCCGCCTGGCGGACCGTCTGATTGCCTTTGACCTGCTTGATCCGGCCGCTGAACTTCTGCAGCACCAGGTCGATCACCGCTTGCGCGAACCGCTCGCCCGGGCGCGTGTCGCCACCGATCTGGCGGTGGTCTATCTGATGGACCACCGCTACGAAGATGCCATGCGCACGATCCAGGGCTCCCGAGTCGCGGGACTTCCGCGTCAGCTGGTCAATGAGCGTTACCTGCTGGAAGCGCGTGCCCTGTCCGAGCTGGGCCGCGCAGATACGGCGCTGGAGCTGATTGCTGGTGATACCAGCCCGGAAGCCATCCGCTTGCGCGCGGATATTGCCTGGGAGAACCGCGACTGGCCGTCCACGGGCCGCCGTCTCGAGCGCATCCTGGCGGATCGCTACCAGGACTCAGCGCCGCTGACCCCGTCGGAACAAAATGACCTGATGCGCGCGGCGATCGCCTACTCCCTTTCCGAGGATCGTGACAGCTCTGAGCGTCTGGGTGAGCGTTACGGTGATGCCATGGACCTGACGGACCAGTCGGCTGCCTTCGAACTGCTCACGGACAACACGCTGCCCGCCGGCAATGTCCGCTTCAACGACCTGGCGGGCCAGATCGCCGGCATCGACACACTGGACGCCTTCATGGAGCCATTCCGTCGCCGCTTTGATGGCGGTGGGGCCTAGAGCGCGGGCTGGGCCTGTAGATCGAGTTCATCGGGCGTCGCCAGGGCCTTATCCGCTTGAACAAATTGCGCTTCACAATCGCCAGCACTGATGACCAGTCCCGCCGACGTGGTTTCCGTGTACGGTTTGTAGAGCACGAAATCGATCGTGTAGCGTCCTTCTTCGATCGGGAAATGGACTGTATCTATAATATTCCCGAATTCGATCCCTTCAGTTCCTTCGACGTCAAACGGTAACCGGAAGTGTCGCCCGACTAGTTCAGAGGCGGGGAGGGACTGTAGGTGAACATCAACCAATAACGTGGCGCTGGGCAGGGCAAACGAGACGCTTTAGCGTCTGTAGCTGAAGCCCTGCGACACTTGGAGATCAGTCCAGTCGTTGTAAGGGTTCTTCAGTGCTCTGTTAAAAAGGGAGACCTGACCATGAAGTACTGGAATTTCCAGACGTGATGGTTTCATCTTCACCCCGGTAATGTCCCGAAACTTTGCACCAGCGAGCCTGTGACCAGTCTCCAGCCATCTACAAGCACAAAGAAGATCAGCTTGAAGGGCAGGGAGATGACGACCGGTGGCAACATCATCATGCCCATCGACATCAGGATCGAGGCGACCACGAGGTCAATGATCAGGAAGGGGATGAAGAGCAGGAAGCCGATTTCAAACGCGCGTCTCAGCTCGGATATCATGAAGGCCGGGGTGATGACCCAGAACGAAGTTTCTTCCGGTGTGGCCGGAATCGGATCCCGGGACATGTTGATGAATAGCTCGAGATCATCCTCCCGCACATGACTGAGCATGAAGGTCTTCAACGGGCCGGACGTGAGTTCGAAACTCTCTGTCAGCTCGATTTCGTCATTGAGCAGGGGTTCGATGCCTTCATTGTAGGACTGGGTGAAGACCGGCGCCATGATGAAGGCGGTCAGGAAAAGCGCCAGGCTGATGAGAACAGCATTGGGTGGGCTTTGCTGAAGGCCCAGCCCCGTTCGCAGTAGCGAGAGAACCACGATAATTCGCACAAAACTCGTCGTCATGATGATGATGGACGGCGCCAGCGAGAGGACCGTAATCAGCGCGATGAGCTGCAGAACACGTTCCGTCAGCTCGCCTTCCGTGCCGGTGTCGATGGTGACGCTCTGGGCCTCCGCGACACCTGCGCCCATAAGGGTCATCAGGCCAAGCAGGAAGAGCGTGAAGATCAGCCAGAAGCCTTTGCGCATCACGGCATCTCCGCACGGCTGGGAACCGGTTTGGCCGGCTGGGATTTCAGAACAGTTTCGCGTTCCGCGCCCAGGAGCACGATGTGTTCCTCGTCATCGGCCTGGAGTATGACCAGGCGGCGGCGCGGGTCGATGATCAGGCTTTCGCGGACCTTGAGGCGACGCTCATCGATAGCCACCATGCGGGTCAGACCGGTCAACTGGTTGAAAATCCAGCCCCTTCGGATCGCAAGGGCAAGGAGGCCGAATGCTCCCAGCAGGCCGGCCAGCACAAGCAGTGCGAGGAAGTATTGTGTCATATCCATCGTAACCGTCACCGAAACCGGCAAATCGCCTGCTGAGTCATGGGATATCCGTGTTTTGCGGTGCGCCGGTTAAACCCTCGTTAACCGTGCGGGCGCAGCCTAGTCACAGGTTATTAAGGGGATTCGCTCATGCGACCCGATGATGTGCCGCTTTTGGCACTGCTTCGACAGGAAATGAACTACAGCTCGGACCGCCAGCGCGTCATTGCCAACAATGTCGCCAACGCGAACACGCCGGGTTTTGTTGCTCAGGACCTCGACCGCGCCGAGTTCGAGCGATCGGTCAGCGAAGTGATGAGCCAGCGCCGCAGCGCCAATGGTATGCGCCTGCGCACGACGCGTGATGGGCATATCCAGGGGCCGCCTGCGGTGGAGACATCGACACGAAGCTGGTCCACCCAGGATACTCCGGACAGCGAAACGACGATCAACGGCAACTCCGTTGTCCTGGAAGAACAGATGGTGAAGGCGAACGAGACGCGCATGCGTTACGAGTCCGCCCTGAGCCTCTATCAGAAGAGCCTCGGCCTGATCCGCACCGCGATCCGGCCGCCGAGCTAGGCAGGAAAGGGATAAGCCATGGCTGATCCTCGCGATTCAATGATGGTCTCCGCGATGGGCATGCGGGCCCAGTCCGCGCGCATGCGCATCATTTCCGAGAATATTGCGAACGTGAATTCTACGTCGCAGGAAGCCGGTGGTGATCCCTATCGTCGCCAGATCCCGGTGTTCGAGGCCGAGCTGGACCGTGCGACGGGCATGAATATGGTGCGCATGACGGATGCTGTGCACGACAATTCCGAATTCACGATGAAACACGAGCCGAATCATCCGGCTGCGAATGCGGATGGCTATGTCATGTATTCGAATGTGAGCACTTTCATCGAAATGGCCGATATGCGCGAAGCGATGCGCAGCTATGAAGCCAATCTCAACATGATCGAAAACCACCGGCGTATGCTCGAACGTACGCTGGATCTTCTGCGCCGCTAAAGGCTGGCGTTGGCCCTTAAGGAGTAGAAACTCATGGCCATTGATCCTTCAGGCCTGCAGGCCTACCAGCAGACCCTGCGCGCAGCGCAGGACGCCATGGGCAGCGGCTCGACCACGGCGACAGGCAGTGATGATGTCGATTTTACCGGGCTGGTCATGGACTCGCTCGCCCAGGCCCAGGGCACCATCCAGGGCTCTGAACAGGCCTCGGCCGCCTCTGTCGTCGGTCAGGCAGATCTGGTTGATGTCGTGACCGCCGTTTCCGCTGCAGAAGTTACGCTGGAAACCGTCGTTGCTGTGCGTGACCAGGTCGTCAAAGCCTATCAGGAAATCCTCCGAATGCCGATTTGATGGCGTGATTTCAATCGTTTGGACGGCCGCTCGATCGAGCGGCCGTTTTTCTTTGCAAGAAACCTCACTTTATCGCGACGGAGTTTACTCCGGCGCCTCGTTCCAGTTTGCGAGGGAAAACCTAACCGCGGGGGCGGGACAGGAGCGAGTAGATGTTCGCGCAAGCGAAGGGTAAGCCGACCCAGGGGCTGAAACTGGGAAGTATCATCATTTCGTGTGTCATTGTGCTGACGGCTTGTGGCGGCGGAGGTGGCGGATCTACCTCGACCGGCGCAGGTGGCGGCACCGGCGGCGGTCAGAACACCAATTCTGCCCCTATGGTCTCCAACGCCAATCTCGATCAGGCCGCCCAGGTCGGAGAGGTCTTCACCTATGACCCGACCCAGGCTGGAACAACTTTCTCTGATCCCGATGGCGACACGCTGAGTTATGACGTGACGCTGGCTCCGGCCGATGCCGGATTGACCGTCCAGGGCACGTCGATCACCGGAACGCCGGACCGGGAGGTCAACATCATGGTGACCATCACGGCGAGCGATCCGATGGGACTGACAGCGAGCGACCAGTTCACCATTTTTATCCAGCCGGATCATGATGTACGCGCTCAGTCCGGACTGTCCGGGCTTCGTTTTTCCGTCAACCAGGCGGTGAATTTTGACCCGGCCTCATGGGCGGATCAATTCGAGGATCCGTCTGGCAATGGCCTGGATATTGAGATCGAGCTGGTTACGGCAGTTCCTGGCCTTGCTGTCGAGAACGGCGCTCTGATTGGACGACCGACGACGGCGGGGGTCTTCACCGCGACACTGACCGCGAGCAACGGCTCCGGCGATGCTGCCGAGAAGACGGTGAGCCTCGTCATTATCCGATCGTCGACGACAACAGCGCCCGACTTGCCGGCGACACGCTTTGATTATGTCGCTTTCTCGCAGGAGGACACGCTGCTGCACTTTCGCCAAGGCGGTAATAACAATATCGCGGCGACGGGCAACACGCCGAACGCTAATCCTCTCACCAATGAAGGTGCGACGCTGGGTCGGGTCCTGTTCTATGACACACGTTTGTCGGTGAACGGTGCGGTCTCTTGCTCAAGCTGCCACGTACAGGCGTTCAGCTTTGGCGAACCGAGCCAGTTCTCGCGCGGGTTTGACGGCCAGATCACGGACCGCAATGCACCTCACATTGCCAATGTGCGTTTCTACCGCCGTGGCAACATGTTCTGGGACGAGCGCGCGGCCAGTCTGGAAGAGCAGGCGCTGGGGCCCATCCAGTCTCCGGTCGAGATGGGCAATACCTTGGCCAATGTCGTGGCCACGGTTGAAAACCTGGCCTTCTACCCACCGCTGTTCGAGGCCGCGTTTGGTGATGACCAGGTGACGGCGGAACGTATTGGCATGGCCTTGGCTCAATTCCAGCGCGCCATGGTAAGTTCCCAGTCCGATTTCGATACGGCCGTGATCGGCAATAATCCCAACGCCAACACGCCGAATTTTGTTGGTCTGCTGACCCCGCAGCAATTGCACGGCATGGCGCTGTTCCAGCCGGTCGATGCCGCAGACCTGGCCCAGGCCGGCCTGCCGCCGATCCAGACCATGGGCTGTAACCAGTGCCACCAGACCAATGCCCAGATTTATGATCGACCGCCCCAGAATATCGGCCTGGACGCGACGGTGGCCGGGCTTGGAGCGACCGGAAATGATGATTTCAAATCTCCGAGTCTGCGTAATATCGAAGTGACCGCGCCCTACATGCATGATGGCCGGTTCGCGACGCTGGAGGCGGTGGTCGATTTCTACGCCACCGGCGTGCAGGACAATGGCGAAACCAGCAATCTTCTGCGCCAGGGCAATAATGCAGGCGCACCCATTCAACGCTTCAATCTGGATGAGGAGGATATCGCCGCGCTGGTCGCTTTCATGTCCACCTTCACCGACACAAGTTTCACCGCAGAAGAAGTTTTCTCGGACCCGTTCGAGGAGTGAATGTCGTGAAACCCCTCTTCTTTTGGGTAGGGAGAGGGTGAGACCGAGAGGCTGGGCCAGACGCGTGGGCCTCTCGTTTGGTTCGCCTGTCTGACATTGAAAAAGGCCGCCCCGATGGAGCGGCCTTTCGCTGATACCATCTGGAGGGGTAGTGTGTGGCCAGTATACAATCTATGATAATATTTCATGATGGGCGCACACGAGACAGTCTACATCATGGCCAGCCGTCCGCGCGGGGCAATGTACACCGGTCGCACAAAGGACTTGGTGCGGCGTGTGTGGGAGCACCGAACGGGTTTTCTGCGAGGTCACACAAAGAAGTACGGGATCAACCAACTCGTATATTTTGAGCCCCATGATCACTGGGAGGCAGCGTGGCGGAGGGAGCAGCAAATCAAACGCTATCCGCGAGCGTGGAAATTCAATCTTATCGAGGAAGGTAATCCTGCCTGGAAAGACCTCTGGTTCGATATAACTGACCAAGGCCACAATCCCTTTTTCCCCGGCCTCGTGCCGGGGCCTACGAACGGGTTCTAACCTGCCGAAAAGTAGGTCCCGGAATTCGCTACGCTCCTCCGGGAAAAACGGGTGTTTAATGCGAAAGGGCCGCACTGATCACAATCAGTACGGCCCAATCAGCAGGATTGCCGGCGGTGTTACTCCCCGGTCTCTGCGATATATGCGCGGACCTGCTCTTCCAGGATGGCAAGCGGGAGCGCGCCTTCACGCAGGATGACGTCGTGGAATTCACGAATGTCATAACCTTCTCCGAGCTCTTCCTCGGCGATGCCGCGAAGGCGCAGGATTTCCAGCATTCCGACCTTGTAGGCCGTGGCCTGACCGGCAAAGACGATGTAGCGGTCAATGGCGTTGATCGCGTCGCCTTCCGGGTTCGGGGTGTTTTCCATCAGATAATCGACGGCTTGCTGACGCGTCCATTGTTGATGGTGCAGGCCGGTATCAACGACGAGGCGACAGGCGCGCCACAGCTCCATCGCCAGCCGTCCAAAGTTGGAATACGGGTCGGAGTAGAAGCCGAACTCCAGCGGGAAGTACTCGGTGTAGAGTCCCCAGCCTTCAGTATAGGCCGTGTAACCGCCAAACCGGCGGAAGGCCGGAATGCCGTCCAGCTCCTGCATGATGGCCAGCTGCATGTGGTGACCCGGCGCGCCCTCGTGATAGGCGAGCGCTTCCATCTGATAGGTCGGCATCTGCGCCATGTCGCGCAGGTTGGCATAGTAGATTCCGGGGCGCGAGCCATTGGCCGCCGGGCGCTGGTAGAAGGCCTTGCCGGCCGCATTTTCGCGGAAAGGCTCGACGCGACGCACTTCCAGCTCGGCTTGCGGGAAGCGGTTGAACATCTGCGGCAGGGTCTCGACCATGGTGTCGATCATCGTCGTGGCATCGGCCAGGTAAGCATCGCGTCCTTCATCCGTATTCGGGTAGTAGAACTGTTCGTCGGTGCGCATGAAATCGAAGAATTCCTGCAGCGAGCCTTCGAAACCGACCTGGGTCATGATCGCGCGCATTTCGTCATGAATGCGGGCGACCTCGGCGACACCGAGCTGGTGGATCTCCTCGGCGGAGATATCCATCGTCGTATAGCCGTTCAGCAGGTGGTTATAGTACTCGCCGCCCTGCGGATGTTTCCATACGCCGTCATCATCATTGGCGACGGCTTCCTGTTCCTCAAACAGCGCGATCAGACGGCCATAGACCGGCGCGACAACATCGTTGAGCGCAGCAGCGGCAGCCTCGAGCAGGCGGTTGGTCTCCTCCTCGCCGAGTTCCAGCGCCGTGACCTTGCGACGGAAATCACCCATCAACGGGCTGTCTTCACCGCTGTCATCGAACGGAGCACCGGTGATGATGTTGCGCGAGGTGGCCATCATCGGCTGATAGGTCCAGCGCGGGGTATAGACCCCCATTTCGGCAGAGCGGCGGGAGTTCGCGATCTGCTGGTCCATGTAGGCGCCCATAT
>CBFHQE010000019.1:0-28863 GCA_965657935.1 Maricaulis sp.
TTCAGCATGCGACCGCTATCGAGCATGGTCGCGACCATCTCCCGGGTCTCGTTATCCAGCGGGCGATCCTGGACCGCCTGGGCCATGCCCAGAATGCCGTTAAGGGGGGGTGCGGATCTCGTGGCTCATATTGGCCAGGAAATTCGATTTTTGTTCGCTCGATTTCTGCAATTCCTCGAGCAGGCGAGAATGTTCCCGCAGATATCGCGTGATCACCCAGTGCGCGGCAAAAATCGCGAACGTAAACAGGAAAACCTTGCCGTAAAGCTGGGCGGCCGGGACGGCGAGTTCAGCCGCCGAAGGGAAGTAGAGCAGCTTCACCACAAGGGCCGCCGCATAGACCACCAGTACAACCGTGGACGCCAGCACGCCTCGCGCACCCAGATAAATACCTGCGGCGACCTGGATCATGATCAGGACCGGTATGCCGGAATTCTGGATGCCGTTCGAGGCCAGCGAGGAATAGATGAACAGGCCAAATGCAATGCTGATCACATAAAACGCGTGCCAGGTCGTCAAGTGCGGCCAGCGCCGCATGACGGGACTGACGGCAAGCCCGCTCAGAAGGAAAATGTTCAGCACCAGCTCAACTTGTCCAAGATAGCCGGAGAAACTCATATAGCCGGTTACGCAAGCCCCCAGCAAAGCCACAAGCGGGCCCGCAGCGGCGCGGGATCGGTGCCCGGCCTGCGCGCGAGCGTCGCTCGCCATGGCTGTATTCGTCGTACGCAAGGACACCAAGTTTCTTCCCCAGAAACCCTCTCTCGGTCTTCATCTAACATTCAAGCGGTTAAGATTACGCGTATATTGGAATTGAATTGGGTTTCGGCTTGACGACCCGGCCCGGCTTTGGCTTCGTTGCCAATGCGAAGGGGAAATAGATGACCAGACTGATCCTGTCCTATCTGGCTGCGCTGATCACCGGCGCCGTCATCGTCAGCATCGCCAATACGCACATCGTGTTGGAGGGGCTCGTCGGCATTGGCGCCAATATTCCCACCCCTGTCCGCATTGATGCGATACAACGTGACCTGGTCGGGTTCGGCCCAACGCTGCTCGCTCTGCTCGCCATCGGGTTCGCCATCGCCTTTCCGGTAGCAGGCTTGATTGCCCGCTGGCTTGGCGTGGGTTGGCGCCGCATAGGTTATGCACTGGCCGGCGCGGCGGCGGTCTTCACCCTGATCAATGCCATCACGATTTACTATAATGCCGTACTCGGCTCGACGATCACGCCGGTCGCATCCGGCCGGGATGTCACGGGATTGCTTGTGCTTTCCATCGGTGGCGCGGCGGCGGGCCTGTTGTTTGCCGTTCTCAAGCCAGCCCGGCATCTCGACCAGGGTTAGCAGCGACGATAAAACCCGCGTAAAATCTGTCTCAAACCCTCGCACACAAACGCAATCTCCCTTAAGCGGCGACTGCTAGCCCTGACGTTGCAATACGTGGAGGGCAAACATGAAACTACGTCAGACTGTCCGGTCCGATCTGAGGCAGATCGTCAAGGGTGGGGCAACAAGCCGTATCCTGGACCTGCACTCCATTGCCCTCGCCCATGGTGACCGGCTCGACTATTCGGAACGCCCTTTTTTCAACCACCCCAGACTGAACCGCTGTTTCGTCGTCAAGCACACTGTGCGGGCGCACGAGCGTCCCTATGTGATGTCCAACCAGCCGGTAGTCACAAAACTCCTCATCCCGCTGGCGCAGGAAGACCTGTCGCTGGGCGGTCACGCTGTGTTTGTTGAGGAGGTCGGCTTTGCCAACAAGATCAGGGCGGAGTTCGATTGTCCTGATGATCCGCACCTGATCGATATGGACATTCTGCGTCTGCGTGAACTGGCAGCTCTGCCCTCTTTCGACCCCTTCCTGCTCGCCGAGCGCTATCGCGACCACGCCCGGCCGGTTTCCGAACTCTACTTCAACATCTCCGAGGCCGAGAGCCAACGCATGGAGGACGCGGTCGCAAGTGAGGTTGTCTCGGTCATCGCTCTCGCTTTCGGTTCGGAAAAATCCGATCGCGACGATGTCCGCGCAGCGAATTTCGCCCGGCAACTGCTCGCTAATCGCGATGATGGCCGTCTGGATGCCTTGCGCAGCTCTCTCGGCATGACGTCCATGGAGTTCAAGACCGGAGTCTTTGGCTGGAAAGGCATCCTGTATTATCGCTGGTGCATGGCGCAGACCCTGCAGGCGCTCAAGTCCTTCCTTTATGAACTGAAGGACGTCGCCATTGTCGGCGCGACCCCCCACGAACAGACCGAACTTGATCATGTACGCCGCAAGATAATGACCGAGACCCGCGCACGCTGGGCCAGTCTGACCAATGTAATGCAGGACTACGAGGATGTTTTTTCCCGATTCTGCAATGGCCAGGATGCCAGCGGTTTTCGCGCTTTCCTGCTGCGCGCGCCGAGCCTGTTCTATGATATCGGCAGCGACCTATCGGTCGTAAGTCATATCCCGGGCTATTGGCGTTTCTGGGCCAGCCAAAACCAGAAGGGGTTCCTTCACGCGCGTGAAGCCATGCCACTGTTTGCCAGCTTCATGGCCAGCGTGACCCGCGACATGGAGCTGGGTGAACCGGGCGAAATCGTCCACCGCTCATCCTCGAACATCCCCCGGCCGGAGGTTTTTATTCCCCCGGCAGCCTGATCCGCCGGAAAATTGAGCCGCTGACGCCAGACAAGGAGCCGTTCGCGAAACGGCCCCTCGCCGGCGTCGCTGCTGCGGCCTATCCCCGAACTCGTGACGAGCCAAACCAGCCCTCAGCTGGCAGGCAAACAGACAACGAGTTTGAGGTAAAACAATGAAAACCAAGATCATCCTGGCCATTGCGGCCACCGCAATCATGTCCCTGCCGGCCCAGGCGCAGGATATGTATGTTTCCGGTCAATTCGGCATTCGCGCAGTCGAGGACACGGACGCCTCCCTGGCGGGCGCTGACATCCAGCTTGAGCTGGCGAATGCGTCATATTTCAGCGGCGCCATCGGCCGCCGTATGGAGAACTGGCGCTTCGAGGCGGAGTTCTCTCGCCGTGGCGGCAAGTTCAATGCCCTGACCATCAACGGCACAGACACTGCCAGCAATGGGGATGGCCTCGGCGCCACCGCTCTCATGGCCAATGCCATCTACGACTTTTCCCCGGAAGCCCGCTGGTCTGGTTATGTCGGTGCCGGACTGGGCATGGCGCGTATCAGCGCCGACTTCAATGGTGCCGGAGGCTCGATCGAGGGCGATGCCTCTGCCGCCGCACTCCAGCTGATCGGCGGTGTGTCCTATGCGCTCTCGGAAAGCACACAACTGGTCACGGACGTGCGCTATTTCCGGGCTGGTGAAACGGACTACACGCTGTCGGCTCCGCTTGGCTCGTCAAGTGTGTCCTTCCAATACGACGGATACACGCTGGGAGCCGGTCTGCGCGTAGCGTTCTGACGCGACAGCCGATCACTGGAAGAGCGCGCGCACGTCAGCCATTTTCGAACGGCTCACGGGCGCGCGTTCACCATTTTGCAGCACCAGCTCCATCTTGTTGCCCGGGAAGCTTTCATAGCGTTCGACCTTGTCCAGGCGGACGATGAACGACTTGTGGATTCGCATGAATGCTGCGGGCAGATGCGGTTCCAGTTTTCCAAGCGCCTTGTCATGCAACTTGATATCGCCGGAAGCGAGGAAGACCTCTGAATACTTGTCCGCTCCGCGCAAAAGCGCGACCTCCTCCAGTGGCACGACCTCGACCCGCCGTCCCGTTCTGAAACTCAAATATTTCGCGGCCGACGCCTGTTCCGGTCGACGGGAGTGGAAGCGCTCGAATGCCAACGCCAGACGCGCCTGGTCAAACGGCTTGGAAACAAAACCGATCACCCCGTAGTCGAACGCCATCGCGGCCCGTTCGGAATGGGCGGAGACGATGATGGTCTGGGCCGCATAGGACGTCACCCGCTCCAACACCTTGAATCCGTCCTCGCCTTGCAGGTTGAGAACAAGCAGCAATACATCAACTGGGCGGGTTTCCAGGAATCCGAGGCCATCCTCGATATTCTCGCACAGGCTGAAACTGGCGAGCCGGTCGCCCAGAATGGCCTGCGAGAAGCGTTTGAGACGCTGGGCAATCAGCGGCTCATCTTCAATGGACAGCAGTCGCAGCGGGGCCATCTCGCTCATCGATCGACCTCCGGAAGCGCGATAAGGCTCACCCAGTCATCACCGTCCGCCTGCGAGCTGAACCGCCAGGCGCCCGGCGCAAATTCCTCCAGCCGGGCCTCGATATAGGCTGTGCCAGACCCTGTGCCCATGGATGACTGGCCTGCCACGTCCGCACGAGGGACACGGAGCTGGAAAAGGCGGGTGGACCCTTCAACCGTTTCGATCAGCGAGAAGACCACTTTCTCCTGCTTGTAGCGATTGTGGCTGATCGCGTTTTCTACCAGCGTATGGAGAACGCCGGGTGGGAAGGGGGCGTCTGCCTGTTCCGTTACATAGTCCAGCGAGAATTCCCGGCCGAGGCGACACCCCATCATGATGAGGTGGTTGCGGCACAAACCGATTTCCTCGCGCACTGTGGTCGTATCCTGGTCCACCATATTGGCAAGCGCCCGAAACTCGCCCGCCATCGCGTCGACGAAGCGCGTCGCCGCTGCGCTGTCGGTCTGCTGCAATTCATTGGCGACAGTCAGACTGTTCATGATGAAATGAGGCTGGATGTTCCGCTTCACCAGCGCCAGTTGCAGGCGCGCCATGCGCGCCAGGTTGCGGTTGGCAAGGATCTCGCGCGCCAGCACATCAGCCAGCAGGCTCGCCCCCATCAGGACAACAAGGGCCGCGAGAAAGAAACGCAGCAAGTCCGGCCGGATCAAGACCGCCGCCGCCAGGAACAGGGCAGCGCCAAGATGGCTCCAGCGCACCCAGCCGGGGGCGGTGCGCGCCAGCCCTGCCATAACAGCGAGAAAGAGGCTCATGGCCAATAACGACCGGGCATCCTGTTCCAACCCGGCCAGCGGTATGAGGGAGGCCCCAACAGCCATGCCAAGCCCGCCAGTCCAGACCGGCCAGGATTGTAACCGGAGCCGGAAATAGAAAATGGCGGGCGTCAGAACCAACAGACCAAGCGCCGATACGAACCGCACTATTTCGTCAATCAGCTGATCAGGTGACCGGAAAGTGCGGTCGCTGTCGTCCAGCCACAGGATCAGCGACGCCATCACACAGACACCCACTGTCAGAATGATCTCCGGACTGCGTCTGCCGGACACCCAAAGTCCGATGAAGCACAGGGCCAGGAACAGGGCGAGAAAGCCGACCGCACCATCAACCGCCATCAGCGTCATGCCACGCCGGGTCGCTGCAGGCAGCTCCACTAGTCTGAACGTGATATAAAGCCCTTCGCCGTCGTCGAGCGCTGTGGAATCCGCCCGGAAGGCCAGCAGGGCATCGCTTTCGCGCAGTCAGTCGGGTGGCAGGTTCAGGTCCACACGTTCATAGACCTGTGAGGCAGACACGTGGTTGCGGCCCAGCAACTGGCCATTCCAATAGACATCCACCGGGTGATTGGCGCGCAGGCTGACCGCATAGGGCATGTTTTCCCTGCCGCCAGACGGGACGGCCGTTGTCATGCGCAGCCAGTATTGCCCCCGAAAACCGGTTTCCAGGGTCTCTATTCCCTGCCAGTCCGCAAGCGCCGTACCTGGCGCTGCCCAGGCCGTCTCGTCACCCGCACGCCAAAGCGCCTGGGCGGAAACTGGCCCAGAAACGCAAATCAGGATCAGCGGAATCAGGAAATGAAGTAATCGCATGGGCGTTGCACCGGGTCCCGGCGAGGCCTTTAAACAAAGAGCTGACAAGCCAACATTTAGCCCGGCCCTTCAGCGACACGCTAGCGATTTATGTCTTATGCACCTCGCGTTAGGGCTCTAGTGAGGACTTCCCCCCTTTTATTACAACTGGGCAATGTTGAGGTGCGGGGCTTGGGCAAGTCTTCGGAAACCGCAAATCTAAAACGGATCGTGCAAGGCGGAACAACCTTTCGCATCCTTGACCTGTTTTCGATTCATCGCCGCTATCGTCATAAAAGCGACCATTCCAACCTGCCGTTTTTCTATAACCGGCGGCTGAATACTGCATTCCTGATCAAACATACCGCCCGCAAACACGAACGCTCGTATCTGGTCACGGACACCCCGGTTGTCACCAAGGTCATTGTGCCAGTGACCACCACAGATCTGGCCATGGGCGGGCATTCTTTCTTCGTCGAGGAACGAGGTTTCGAGCCCAAATTGCGCGAATTCATCGGCCAGGATTCAAATGAACTGGCCTATTCGCATGATCTGGAGCGTCTTCGGGATCTGGCGGCCATGCCGTCTTTTGACCCCTTCCTGTTGAGCAACCGCTTCCGCGATCACGACAGCCCTGTCGCCGACCTCTATTTCAACATCTCCGACAAGGATCTCGAAAAAATGGAGGGCTATGTCGCGGACCAGGTCGCCGACATGGTCAACATGGCGTTCAATTCGGTCGATGTGTCGCCTGACGAGGATGGTGCTCGACAGCGTGCCATTCGTTTTGCCCGCTACATCCTGGCTGGCGAGGAAGACGAACGGTTTGACCAGCTGCAACACGCACTCGACCTTGAGGAATCCAAATACCGCGCGGCGATTTTCGGCTGGAAGGGCATTCTGTATTATCGCTGGCGCATAGCCGACGAGAAGGGCGCCTTGCGCCGTTTTCTGATCGCCATCAATGATCTTATCGTGATCGGCATGACCCAGAGTGAGCGTTTCATGATCGATGAGATACGCCGCGATATCATCACCGAGACCCGAAACCGCTGGCGTTCCCTGCAGTCCGTCATGGCGGAATATGAAGCCGAATACGCGCGTTTTGCCACCGGAGGCGACCCTCGCGCTATCCGGCACATCCTTCTCAAGGCGCCGGATTTCTTTGCCCAGCTGGGCCATGACCTCTCAGCGGTGTCGCACGTCACCAGCTATTGGGATTACTGGTGCGGCAAACGCGAGGAGGAAACCATGCCGGCCCGCGAAGCCATGGACATCTTCCCGGGCTTCCTGCGCAGCCTGACCCGTGATCGTGGCCCCGATGAAGACCACGCCCGCATTGCCTGACCCTTCCGGACCAGAACGTTCTCGACCAGCCCTGTTGATGACGGGGTGACGACGGGCGTGTCCGACCGTATGCAAGGGCATGGCTCCACCACTTCTCACTCTCCAGGACATTCACCTGACCTTCGGCGTGACGCCCCTGCTTGACGGGGCCGAACTGAGTATCGAGGAAAATGCGCGCCTGTGCCTGGTCGGCCGCAACGGATCGGGGAAGTCCACCCTGATGAAGGTGGCTGCGGGCCTGGTCGAGGCCGATGATGGCGTACGGTTTGTCCAACCGGGAGTGACGATCCGATATCTGGAACAGGAACCCGATCTCAGCGCCTTCAAAACAGTGAAGGATTATGTGCTCGACGGGTTGGCGCCCGCGGATTCCGAATACCGGGCACTCTATCTGCTTGAACATCTGGGTCTGACCGGGGACGAAGATCCTGCGTCGGTCTCGGGCGGAGAAGCGCGCCGCGCAGCCCTGGCTCGCGCGCTGGCGCCGGAACCCGACATCCTGATGTTGGATGAGCCCACCAACCATCTCGACCTGCCCGCGATCGAATGGCTTGAAGACGAGCTCAAGTCCATCCGGGCAGCCCTGGTTCTGATCAGCCATGACCGGCGTTTCCTCAGCAATCTGTCCCGTGCAACGATGTGGCTTGACCGTGGACAGACACGCCTTTTGAACAAGGGCTTCGCAAGCTTTGAAGCCTGGCGCGACGAAACCCTGGAGGCCGAGCAGCTCGAGCTGCACAAGCTCGACCGCAAGATCGTGCGGGAGGAACACTGGCTGCGGTATGGCGTGACTGCGCGGCGCAAGCGCAATGTGCGCCGACTGTCGGAGCTGCATGATCTGCGCAAGCAACGCGCGGAACACCGCGGCCCAACCGGCAATGTCCGCATGGAAGCCTCCGCGGCCCAGGAAGCGAGCAAGCTCATCGTGGATGCCCGCGGCCTGTCAAAAGCCTATGGAGACCAGGTACTGGTCAGCGATTTCTCCATGCGGGTCACCCGCGGGGCTCGTATTGGCCTGATTGGCCCCAACGGTGCTGGCAAGACGACCCTGCTGAAAATGCTCACGGGTGAGCTGCAGGCCGACACCGGCAGCGTGAAACTGGCGCAGAACCTGGAATATGCCAGCCTTGACCAACGCCGTTCCGCACTCAAGCCGGACTGGACCGTAGCCGAAACACTGACCGAGGGCAGTGGTGACATGGTCGATGTCAATGGTCAGCGCAAACACGTGATGGCGTATATGAAGGACTTCCTGTTCGCACCGGAACAGGCCAACACCCCCATCGATGTGCTTTCAGGTGGCGAACGCGCCCGTCTGCTCCTGGCGCGTGCCCTCGCCCTGCCATCCAACGTGCTCATCCTTGACGAACCGACCAATGATCTGGACCTGGAAACGCTGGACCTGCTTCAGGACATGATCGCGAATTACGTTGGCACCGTGTTCCTGGTGTCCCACGATCGTGACTTCATCGACCGCACCTGCACCAGTATCCTGATGTCCGAAGGTCGCGGAAATTGGGTGGAATATGCCGGTGGCTATTCCGACATGCTGGCCCAGCGAGGCTCTGGCGTGTCCAAGAAAGACGCGCCGCGCAAACAGTCCGGCACCCAGGAAAAACCCTCGCAAAAACCGCAACAGGTTGCGCCGGATCGCAAGCGCATGGCCAACAAGGACCGGTACGAGCTCAAACACCTGCCCGACCAGATCGAGATGCTGGGAACGCGCATCGCGGAACTTGAACAGGCATTGGCCGACCCGGCGCTGGCCAGCGATGCGGCGCGCATGACCCAGGTCTCGGAAGAGCTGGGCCGGGCGATGCAGGAACGTTCCGACAAGGAAGACCGCTGGCTGGAACTGGAAAGCCTGCGCGAGGAGTTGGAGGGGCGCTAACGCGTCCTCCCCTTTCATCACCCAAATTGCGCCTGACAAGCCTCTCTCGTTCAGGGGAGGGTCGATTTGTGCAATCAGGTCCGTGCGGCGCTTCACCTGACATTATCGCGAGGCCGCACGGATCTGGTTACCCAGTCTAGCGCATCCGGTTGGAGTTGGCCGGTCCAAGTATTACCGCGTTCAGCAATAACAGATCGAGCCCATCCAGATAGGCGCGTGTGGTCGGGGATTGAGTGAAGGCGATGACCTGGCCTCGCCCCATCCGACGCGTCACCACAAAGGGTTTGTGCGCAAGCTGTTCCGCATAATCGGCCCAGAGATAACCCCCTTGCAACAGCTCACCGGGCCCGGCGAACCGCATTGCGGTTGTGGCGTCATCCAACGCCACGGGCGCATAGATATCCGAGCCGGTCACCAGCGCGGCGGCTCCGCCCTCATAACCTGCAGACATCCAGCTGTCCGGATTGGCTGAAATCGCAACCAGTGCCCCCGGCGAGGAGTCAGGCATTGAGCCATGCACTGTTTCGGCCGCCATCCGCTCTGCCTCACTGGTCAGTACACTGCCGTCAACGACTGCGGGCGAGGACCCGTCGCCCTCGCGCGGCGAACCCGCAGCACGTTCACGCTGCAGTGGCAGGAAGGCATTCTCGCCGTCGGCCAGCCAACGTGTCGCCGAGCCCAACCCGACAATCACCCCGCCGTCGCGCACAAAGGCCTGGAGGGCAGAACGCGCTCCGCCCAGCGTGCTGGAATAACTCGGGAAGCCCTGTTCGGGCAGGATGACGACGTCAAACCGATCCAGATCCGCTCGGCCAATTGTGGACGGACGAATGATCGTCACCGGCAGATTGTAGCGGCGCTCAAGAATGTACCGTGTCGCGCCCGTCGAAGTCGCGCTGGTTCCCTCGCCCCAGAGCAGGGCGATGCGCGGTGCGACAATCTGCGAGAAATTCGAGGAGCCCGGATTCGGGCCGTCATCAACCCAGCTGGTCTCCATGGCATGGACTTCGGCACCGCTATCGCGGGCATGTCGCGTAATCAGGAAGTCCAGTTCCGCACCATTCGCATGTCGCGGCACAACAACCGATCCGGTTGGATAGGTTTCTCCACCGATACGGAATTCCAGCGCGGTCGTTCGCATCTCCACACCATCACGTGCCAAGGCGGCAACAAGACGGGCCTGTCCTGCATCATCCCACGGGATCACATAACCCCAGCCCCCCTCCATGTCGGGGAGTTCGACTGTCGGCGAAGATTGAGGACTGACGATCACGCCGGCGGTGCCCGGTGCCCGGCGACATTGAACAGCCCGCACATTGCTCATCAGCGGAAGGGCCCAGGCCGTGACATCATAAAGCTGTGCCCCCAGCCCGGCTTCGCGGCGACGCTCCTGTTCATCCACAAACTCCCCCGGAAGGTCGGTCGTCGGCTCCAGCAGCGTGCGCGCAAGACGCCCGGCCGGCTGATCATATCGCACCACATAGGCGCCATTATCGAAACTGGCACCACACAGGGATTGGGTCCCCTCGAACCGCTCTACCGTTATCCCCTGCGCCGCCAGCTGGCGCGCCAGTCGACCCGCATTCCATGAATTTTCACTGGCATCGAGAACTGCGGCGACATTGCTGTTGGGCAGTCTGCCACCTGTCGCACGGAAATCGGCATACTCACCGAGCAGCTGTTCCCGATTGCGGGCAGCAGCCTCGGCCGTGGACAGGCTGGTGACGAAATGACGATCCACACCATCAGCAAAGGTCAGGATGGATCCGTCCGGTCGACGCCAGGACAAGCCGCGCGCAGAGCCCTGCTCATAGGTCATCGCCACGGCGCCGTGCAGGGTTGGCCACATGTCGCCATAACCCGGATAAAAGGCGTCATAGACCTCACGCGTGAAATAATCATAGCCCAGCGAGTCGAAATAACCGACGTGATTACGACCGATCAATTCCTGGGTACGACGCTGGTTGTCCTCGATATTCGGATTGAACGGTTCCGCTGACGGCGCGAAGAAGTAGGAGGCATCGCCGCCCATTTCATGCGCATCGACCACCACTTGTGGCCACCAGACCTGCATTTCACGAACGCGTCCCACCGATTCAGGCTGGGTCAATGCGAACCAGTCGCGATTGAGGTCGAACTGATAGTGATTGTAACGACCGCGCGGCCAGGGCTGGTCGTGTTCGACCGAATACCGGTCCGGACTCTGTTCCAGTCCACGCGCGGCCTCGAAGGAGTTGATGAACCGTGCGCGACCATCCGGATTCTGCGTCGGATCCAGGATTACAAGCGCATTGTCGAAAATGGTCTCGACCGTCTCATCGCCCTCTGCCGCGAGAAGGTGATAGGCGGTCCTCAATCCGGCATCGGTGGAGGAAATCTCGTCGCCATGCACACCGTAGGACAGCCAGACAACAACCGGCATGTCCTCAATCAGACGATCTCGCTCGGCCGCGGACAGGCCGTCCGGATTGGCCAGCGCATTCATGCCCGCGCGTACCTGGTCCAGATCGGCCATGCGCTCCGGCGAACCGATGACCGCATAGACCAGTTCCCGACCTTCCCAGCTGGTCGCGTAGGAAACGACATCGACCCGCTCCGGCGCCGCAGTCTCCAGCGCCCGGATATAGGCGATCGCTTGCTCGGGACGTGTGATTTCATCACCGAAATCATGCCCGGCGAATTCTTCAAGCGTGGGGATGCCATCATCATAGCGCACATCAAATGGCGCAGACTGGCTCATGGCCGGCGTTGTTGTCATAAACAAAGCCGCGCTGAAAGCTGCAAGAGACCTGATCATATTCCTCCCCAGAATGTTTCGTAACAATGACTTAGACGGAATTGCCCCAAACTCAAATCACGACTTACGGCGTGACAATGTCGAATGATGGTTCGGGCTGTTCCAAAAGCGCGAAGAAGCGGAGCAAGCGTCCGCGATCCCCCGTCACGACAAAATCGCTGGACGTGATCATGTCCATCAGACCCGCGTCCTGCTGGATCAGACGCAGCCAGAAATCCCGTGTCAGATTGACAGTCGCATCAGCATTTTCAGCCGCGGCACGCTCATAGTGACGCATGACACCGTTCGAGATCTCGATGACAAAGGTCTGGCCGGTATCCTCGAAGATGAAATTCAGAACAACCTCGAAATCCGCTGCGTCCCGGGCATTGAGACGCGTGGCCATGGCCGTGAAGAACATGTCGAGCGGAATGGTCTCCAGGATGTTGCCAGCTGAACGGGTGACATCGCGCGCTTCCACGCCGTGACGCAGTTCATAGGCTCCGGTCAGATAGACATCGCGCCAGGGGCCGGACTCGGCCTGATATCCCAGCTGTTCATAACTGCGCGCCAGAAGCTCGCGTGCACTATCGCTGCCGGGTTCGGCAAAGACGGCATGCTGGGCGAGTTCAGCCGACCAGCGATACTCGCCGCGTTCAAACGCATTTCCGGCGATTTCTAGGACCGGCTCCAAGCCGCCCATGGCCTCGATATAGCGCTCCGCAGCCTGCACCCGCGGCAAGGCGTTGAGATGCGCTGGCACACCGTCATACCAACCGAAATAGCGCTGATACACCGCCCTCGAATTGTGCCGCAGCGTGCCGTAATAGCCACGAATGGCAAAACTGTTTTCCAGCGCCGCCGGCAGCTCAATCTGTTCCGCGATTTCGTCTGGTCGCAATCCGGACGCGGCCAGGCGCAGCGTCTGGTCATGGATGTATTTATAGATATCGCGCTGCCCGGCGAGATAATCACGCGCCTCGGCATTGCCCCAGACCGGCCAGTGATGACTGTTGAAAATGACCTGTGTGCGATTCCCGAAGCGCGCCAGTGCATCATCAATTGCAGCCGACCAGGCCAGCGCGTCCCGAACCTGCGCTCCGCGCAGCGTATAAAGATTATGCATGGTTCGAGAGACGATCTCGGCGCCACACCAGGCCTGATAATCCGGGAAAAACACGGTGAGTTCAGCCGGCGCCTCGGTGTGCGGCGCGTATTGGAACTCCATACGCACTCCACCAAATTCAAGCGATTGGCCGCTCTCGTGAATGATGTGTGTCGGCGCGGCTATCGTATGGGTGCCAATCGCGGGATGCTGTCCGAGGCCGGAGCCGACATGGCCGCGCGGGGTACGCGGCAGCGGCATGCCGTACATATAACCGGAACGTCGGCCCATCACGACACCGGCGATGACATTCTCGCTGACCGCCTCGGTCAGAAAATCCGCCGGAGCAATCAGGCTCACATCACCCGAGGCGATATCGTCCAGATCCACCACGCCCGCCAGACCGCCGAAATGGTCGATATGACTATGGGTGAGAATGACAGCAGCGACCGCACGCTCGCCGAGTTCCGCATTGACCAGCTGCATGGCCGCCCGGGCCGTTTCAACCGAGGTCAGTGGATCGATGATGATCCGCCCTTCCGGACCATCGATGATCGACATGTTCGAGAGGTCATAACCCCGCACC
Organism: Maricaulis sp.; assembly: GCA_965657935.1. Lineage (GTDB taxonomy): Bacteria > Pseudomonadota > Alphaproteobacteria > Caulobacterales > Maricaulaceae > Maricaulis. Next base: position 13,475 of record CBFHQE010000019.1, read on the forward strand.
TGGTAGACACCCTCCGTGACCTCAAACAGGCCATGAATGGCGTTGAGCTGAGATTGGCGCCAGAGGCTCGGATTCACGGTGGCCGGCGGCTCTGCCTCGAGGAAAGCGTAATCCTCGGCGCGCCAGACAACTTCATCGGTCGCTCCCCGGATATCCAGCCGTTCCTCACGGGCGATCAACCCGCGCATGGCGAGGTCAAAATCCGTGTCGTCCTGCATCATGGGCGAGGCCAGCACGTCACCGTTTCGCGCTTGCGTGGCCGGCGTGGCCGCGCGAAAACCGGAAGCATCAACCTCGGCTTCCAGGTCATACTCAGCAACGTCTTCCGACACAGGTGCGCCACACGCACCCAGGCTTGCTGCCAGCACGATGACGGGCAACGCATTCAACCAACCGGTTTTCTTGTACAACAGTCTTCTCCCCGTATTCGACAACCAGACTACGCGCTCTTGCTTCCCTCGCAAACCACCCTAGCCTAAGGATAATATCCAATCATGCCGGGGATCGGATGACGCTCGAACACGCTTGGGAATCTGTGTGGAACCGGATCGGTCTGGCCGATACCGATGCGCGCGCCGCCCTGCAGCGCGCAGGCGAGCTCGTGCCGGTGCCGAGTGGCAAACCGGTAATTTCCCAGGATGCAAACGATAACAGCGTCTACCTCCTGCTTCAGGGACAGATGCGTGTCGGCGTTCTGGCGCGATCGGGGCAGGATGTCTGGGTCAGCTATCTGGAGCCCGGAGCCATGTTCGGCGAAATGGCTGCGCTGACAGGTGATCCGCGATCAACAGAGATCACGGCGAGTGCTGACAGCCTCCTCGCACGCATCGCGGGTGAGGACTTTCTCGCCCTTGTCGAGACGCACGGCCAGATCGGCCTGGCGTTGACGCGCATGCTGGCGGCTCGCATGCATGCCACCACGCGCCGCATGTTCGAGCTGAGCGCCCTTTCCACAACCGGGCGCATCTACGCAGAGCTGCTGCGCATGTCGCGCAGCGATGATGGCGGACGCACCCGCATCATTTCGCCGATCCCCTCCTTCAAGGAAATCGGTGACCGGGTGGCCGCGGCGCGTGAGACCGTGTCACGGACAGTCAGTCGCCTGGCCGAACGTGGACTGATCCACCGCGGCGAGGACCGTATCGAATTGATTGATCCGGAGCAGCTAAGCCGTCTCGAGGACACCATGTGAGCTGCGGAAAGCGCGCGCGACCAGAGAGTCGGGCGCCACCTTGCGCAGGCTATAGAGCCGAACCGGCGGCAATTGCGGATCCACCGTTTTCAACCCGACCGGCTCGCAGCGAAACTCGCCATCCTGTTCCATGGCCAGAACAGCGGCGAAGGCTTCGCTGGCACAAATCGTTCCCGGCATGGCTGTGCTCTCGATGCGTGCAGCGAGCGAAACCTGGGTGCCAAAAAGGCTGTCACGATCCAGGAGCGGATCGCGCCCCTGATGGGCCGGGCCGAAATGCAGACCAATGCGCAGGTCAAGCTGATCAGGCAGGCCCTGCTCGGAAAGATCGATCGCCTTGAAGGCCTGCATCAGTTGAGAAGCAGCCTCAGCGGCGTCACAACTCCCCGAATAGGCCAGGAAGAGACCATCGCCCCAGCTGTCGAGATAGGCGGGCGATGTCGCCCGCGCTGCCAGCGCCATCGGCTTGAGGACCGCCTCAACAAATCCGGGCACCGTGTCCTCGGCAATACGCGACGAGCCGACAACGTCGGCAAACAACATGGCTCGCATGGCGGGGCGATAATCACTGGCCTCCGCTTCCAGGGGCGGCTGCGGGCTCGAACCGGCGCGCTTGCGACGCACTTCAATGACCTTTTGCTGAAGCGCGGCACCCTGCCAGATATCGCCGTCACGCGCGGTACCAAAATCGCGGGCAGGATCCGAGCGATCGAGCACCAGTAACTGCACCGGGTCTGTTGCCAGCATTTCAGCCCGCAAACGCGCCAAGCCCATCGCTATCGAGCTGGCCAGATTGATTGAAGCGCCGGAGAGCAGGACCCGGTCCGTACTGGCTTCGAGAATATCAGCCGCCTCCCCCAGACAGCGCTCGCAGCGCCTGACCCAGGCCCGACCGAAGCGACGAACCGAGCTTTGCAGGAAGACATCGACAGGCACCGGCAACACCACTGTCAGCGGAGCGCCTCGCTGCAGCACCGCCTCTGCAAAAAGGATGTCCGCTCCGGCGGCCAGCGCGCCATAGGCGGCGCCGGTATTGTGGTCCTCCAGAGCGCATTCGATGCGCTCAACCAGGCTTTTCGTCTCACTCCCAACCGGCTGGACGTCGTCGGGTTCGGAGAAAATGTGACCCGCATAGTGGAAGGGCCGCGGCAGGTCCGGCAGCGGCAGGGCATGAACACTCAGCCCCATTGCAGACCCGACAAGCGCCAACTGCCGACGGGTAACAGCGTGGGCGCCGTAATTCCCGGGATCCTCGGCAAGGGCAGCGTTCACGGCGATCTGTGCCGCGCGCAGGTCACCGAGCAAGAGGTGCGCTTCGGCGGTGGACGCCAGCTGGTAATAACGCGCCTGGGGACTGCCGGCCTGGATGTCACCGGATGAGAGCACGCGGCGCGCATAGTCCCGCGCCTGCGCACCATCTCCGCTCAGCGCCATCATGCTGGCGGCGTTGACCCCGGTATATGAACCGCCGGTTGCTTCAAAGACGGCGCCATAACGCACAGCGGACTGGCGCGCGAGCGGCTGGAAGTCTTCGGCCACGGCCTCGAAGGCCATGGCTTTTATCAGGCGCGCATCCAGCGCCATCAGGTCTTCGTCCAGCTCGGCCTGGTGCAGGCCGTATTCACGAAACTCCCTGCGCGCCCTATCGATAGCGCCGCTGCGAAGCAGACAGATGACGGCGGCATGTTTCAGCCGCGCATCATCAGGATAGTCCTGGAGGGCTCGCAGACACAATTCATGCGCTCGAACGAGGTTGCCGTTGCGGATCTCTGCATCGACGGTGGTGTTCAAACGCCCCCTCCCAGGGTGGTTGGCGATCGATCCTGATCAAGAGGCCGGATCTGGAGTGACCCTAGGACGGGCCAACATCCACATCGACTTCCGGATCAATGATCAATCGCGTGACTTGCTGCCCTGCATTCTGGGATGCCTCGATGAAGAGCGCAAATGCGTGTTTGATGCGCTTTTTGACCTTTTGCACACCGATCTGGAAACTGAAGGGTCGGGCACTGTGTCCATGCAGGTCCAGCCAGTCCAGGCCACAGAAAATGGCGTCTGCGCCCTCGGTCTTGAACTTGATGCGAGCTTCCTCAAATCCCCAGCCGGTTGCATGAACGTGAAAAATGATGCGCGCCGGACCAACAACATGCTGGTCGAAAGGACAGTTCATGACGCCGGCACACGGTGCCCACATGCCTGCGAGTGCAGAGGTGACCGCCATGCGCATGGTCGCGCTGTCGGTATTGGCATAGTCGTCCACGACCTCATTGAACACCATCAGGATCTGGGAGATCTGGGCGTCATCGACGGCCGCAAGCCCCCAATCGCTGCCATTGACCACCACAAAGCCGTCATTCGCCTTGGCGATCAGGCTGAAATAGGTCAGCTCGGGTTCGAAATCACAGGCTTCCTCGATATTCGCCTGAACCAGGCTGCCATCAAATGATTCTCTGTCGATCATGATACTCCCCTCTCTACACACAAAATTCGGTCTCTACTCGGCGGGCTCCAGGGCTGTGGCGAGCGCGCTTGCATGCTCCAACTGGGCGCGCAGGAAAATGTGCTCCACACCTTCCGGCCGCGCTTCATGCGCCGTCAACGCCTGTGCGAGCACTCCATCGGCCTCGGCCATCCGGCCGGCAGCGCGATGCTGATCCACCAGAAAATTCGAGACCAGCAGCGTATAGATATAGTCCTGCGCGGTTGCCGAACCGTCCTCGCGCGCGCGTGCAAACTGGGCCAGCAGATCCTCACCCTCTGTACGGGCGGCCTCCGTCTCGCCGATGGCCGCCAACAAACGCATCTGGCTGGATCGCACCTGCACACGGGCCTCGGCGATGACTTCCAGCTCTGCGGTCTCCCAGCTTTCATGGCTGAGAAGACGGGAAAGATTGACCATGGCGGCGCGGGCCTCGGCCACATCCCCCGCGAACAGGTGCGCGTCCACCAGCAGTGAAAGCGTGCGTGCAGCGTTCATGCGCCAGTTCAGCCGGTCCGGCTCGTGGCGGACCAGGGCCTGGGCCTCGAGCGCAGCCGGAATGAGATAGACGAGAGCGTTCTGAACAGATTCCGGGCTGGGCGGCGCCGCTCTATAAAGATGCATGCGCGCGACATTGGCCTCCGCGACCATGGCATCACGGCGAAGACGCCAGTCATCGTCGAAATTCTCCGCGCCATTGAGAACGTCGATCTGCTCGAGAAGGTGAAGAATCGCCCCCTGGGGGTCCATCGCCTCCTCGCGCACGGCGGCCAGCCAGCCATAGGCGCCGGCGAGGTTGTCGCGCTGGGTATTGGTCGGATACTGCTCGAGCGCGCTGGCGAAGTAATCCCGGCCATACTGGAAGGACGCTTCTGCAGTCTCCAGATTGCCGCGGCGCATCTGGACGATGCCATAATTATTCCGCGCGTGACCGGCCTCGTTGAGCCATTCAAGATTTGTCGGATCGATCTCGACAAGCTGCTCAGTCAGCTGTCTGTACTCATCCCACCGATCGCCAGCCGCCTCGAGCTCGCCGCCCAGAAAAGCAAAATAGCCCAGCCAGAAACTGGACTGGCTATGTTCGTAGATGCGCGCCGGTTCCGCCGGATCACGCTCCAGAATAACCCGGGTTGCCTCATAAGCCGACGTTGAATAGGAGCGCGCGGCCTCCAGATCGCCCTGCGCCAGCTCGATCTCGGCCAGCAAATGTCGCGCCCGGGCACTGCGGCCCAGCGAATCCGCCGTCATCTCCCGGGAAGGCTGGGCGGAATAGTATTCGATGACCTTTTCTCCGACCGAGTCGAGAACATCGAGACGGCCTACCGGCTGGAGTTGAGCCTTGAGATCAGTAAGCATGAATTCAATCAAATCCTCTGCTTCCGCTTTTCGATGCTCCGCCTCGGACCGGGCGGACATCGCGAGCAATGAAAGTGAGGTCATGATTAACGCAAGAGCCGAGGTAACGACTGTGACCGCGGTCACGCGGCGCTGACGCCGCTGCAAATCTCGCTGCAGGATCTGGTCCAGCGGCAGGCCGAGCAAGCCGGCAACGAGCTTGACCACACCGGTACGTTTTCCATCCTTGCCGGGGCGAAAGTCCGCTCCGGCCGGTTCGTCATATCCGCCGTCCGCACGGGGCCGGCGCAGCGCCGGAGGATAGCAGTTCTGCACGCTCGCCTCCCCGCCGGGTTCACCGGCAACGATCGCAGCAAGGATCGGGCGGTCCGGATAAAGAGCGCGAAAAACCTCGATTTCGCGATTGACCCAACGCGACTGAGCCGCCGCCGGAGAGCAGATAACGATCAACGCTTCCGACGACACCAGAGCCGCCTGCACGATGGCCGACAGGTCGTTGGCGGCAGGCAGGTCATCGCGATCGCGAAAAATACGCCCTATACGATTTCGGTCCTCGCCATCCGACACGACCAGGTGTTTGGGAACCCGATAGGTTTCGAGCTGGCGATGCAACCAGCGCGCAAAACGTTCATCAGCGTGCGAATAACTGACAAAGGCTGCATAATTTGATGAATCGGTCATGCGCGTCCCCAAAATCGCTCAGCGCCCACTCTCCTTCACACGCAATGCGTGCGCAAGCGAAAGCGCCGTCTGCCTTGCAGAAAGAGATCGCGACGCGATCTGCCCGGGACAGCGGAGCTGGAGGACGGAGTGCGACGCGCTGATCAGGCGCATATTGGGCAAGTGTCGCACTCCGCCAAGCATGCTCAGGGATGTTTTGGGGCCATCCCGGTCGGCAGCAAGCCCAATCTAGCGAGCTTCATCCCGCTTTCGCGTGACCAAGGTCACGCTAACAGGCTTTATGCAGCAGAAACTTGCGTCAGTTCGATTGTCACGCCGCCGAGGCCGGCGCGGGTCTAGAGCCGGACCGGCAGATAATAGCGACCGCCCTCAATCGGCGCGAGCCAGACCCGCAAGGGCTGGCTCAGTTCACGCTCACTGGGCAGATCTTCCGGATCATAACCGGATACAGGCTCGTACCATATGTCACACATCAGCGCATTGCCGCGCCAGCCACGCGTTCGGATCCGGTCTCGGCCACGGTTTTCCAGACGCAGATTGTAACGTGATTTGCCGTCAAACACGGGCAGAACGCCCTCACATCCCTGCCCGCCTCCCCGACTCAACTGCTCCGACAGGGCAACAAAAGCCGACATGGGGTCGATCGCGCCTGTTCGGTCATGCTCCGATGCCGGCGGAACGCCCCAGGAGCCAAAAGGTGGCTCTACGGCCGAGCTGGCGACACCTTGCGGAAAACTGACCTCGACAGAGCGCACTTTACGTCCGGTGCGCTCGACATGGGCATAGCGGCTGGGGCTTGTATCAGCCCCCTGGAAATACCCCCGCACTTCCGCATTGATGTCAAAATCGGTGAATAACGCGGCCAGGCCAGCCGCCTCGATGCGGGTGCTGGCGGAATAGGTTCTGTCCTCAAGACGGGCTTCGAACGTGATATCACCGACCGGGAAGATCAGGACACGGCTGGAATAGCGGGCGGACAAGGACAATGTACCGGGCACCGGCGCAGCGACATCTTCACTCGCAACGGAGGCGGGTACCGCAATCAAAACCAGGCCCAGGCAAACCGAGGCTACGCGTTTTGCCACCTGGCGCAGACCGGAAGGAACACGCAGAGGGAAATCCATGCACAGATGATGACACATCCAGCTTTGCGCACCAATTTAGATAACGCTAACATCGGCCGATGAGCATGTTTTCTCAAACCGACCTCGTCTGGGGTGCCTGGCGCGCTCGCCAGAACGCCCTCACCCGTGAACCATCCGGCTTTGCGGACCTTCTCGTCCGCTGTCTGGACCTGGACATCAACTGGATCGACCACGCGGATATCTATGATGATGGCGCTGTGGAAGCCCTGCACGGCGCGGCGCTGGCACATCTCGATGTCGCGCAGCGCAAACAGCTTCAGGTGATTACCAAATGCGGCGTGCGCTTTCCGAGCGAGGGGCAGCCAGGGGTGCGTACGGTCCACTACCGCTCCGATGCCGCCCACATCCGCCGGCAAGCTGAAGCATCGCTCAAACGGCTGGAAATCGAACAGATCGGCCTCTACCTGCTGCACCGCCCGGATTATCTGATGCAGGCCGAGGAAACAACGCGAGCCCTCGAGGATCTGGTCAGCGACGGAAAAATCGCCGCCTTCGGCGCCTCCAACTTCTCCATCCACCAGCTTCACCGCCTCCAAAAGTCCACCGAAATTTCCATCGCCGCCCACCAGATCGAGGTATCGGTATGCGAGAACTCGGCTCTGGATGATGGTCGACTGGATCAGGCAGCGAGCGCCAACATGCCCCTGCTCGCCTGGTCACCGCTCGCGGGTGGACAACTGTTTGGCGACTCGCGTGAATTTGTTGACCTGCGAAACTGTCTCGAGCGCGTCCAAAAGGCACTGGGTGCCGGAGGCGTGGACGAGGTCGCGCTGGCGTGGCTCAAAAGCCTGCCTGTTCAAACCATTCCAATCCTTGGCACGATGAGAGCCGACCGTCTCGAAAGACAGGTGCAAGCGTATCGCCAACTTACGCTGGACCGGCAGGACTGGTACGCCATTCTGGAAGCCGCGCGCGGGGTGTCGGTGCCCTAGCGGCCGCGCTCTACTTCTTCAGTGATGTGGCGAAGCGGGCATTGGCCTCGATCTCATCCCACTGCCCGGCCTCAATCATCTTGGCATTGGCGATCCAGGATCCGCCAACACAGGCAACGTTTGGCGTTGCCAGATAGTCGGCCGCCCGCTCACGTGTGATCGAACCGGTGGGGCAGAAACGAATATCGGGCAGCGGTCCCTTGAGTGATTTCAGGTAATCCAGCCCGCCCGCCTGTTCAGCCGGGAAGAATTTCATTGCCTCAAATCCTGCTGCTGAAGCCGACATGGCCTCACTCGCCGTCGCTACGCCCGGCAGCGCGGGTATATCGACCTTGAGCATCGCCGCGCTCAGCTCATCCGTCAGGCCGGGAGAGACGAGAAAATGTGCGCCAGCGTCGACGGAACGGGTCACATCATCCGCTGTACGCAAGGTACCCATGCCAACGATCAGATTTGGCTCGGCCTGTTGCATGCGCTGCATCACCTCGATGGCGGCGTCAGTGCGCAGGGTCATCTCGACCACGCGCAATCCGCCCCGGGCAAGCGCTTGGGCCAGAGGCTCGGCGTCTTCGGCGTTCTTCACGGCCAGGACCGGGATAACACTGGCTGCGGCCAGCAGCTCGTCCATGGAAATCGCCATTACAGGCCTCCGGCTTCTGCCAGCGCAGCAGCACCCAGAAGAGCGGCCTTGTCGGACAGGATCAAATCGACAGGAATGTTGGAAACGTAGTGGGTCATCGGACCGCGGCGCTGGAAACGCGCCTCGAAAGCACTGTGCGGAACCAGTTCGCGGATGCGTGGCAAGATGCCGCCGCCGAGATAAATACCGCCTCGTGCGCCAGCGATCACGGCGACATCGCCCGCAAACGCTCCAAGCACCGCGCAGAACATATCAACGACACGTCGCGCCAGCGAATTCGGGTTGGACAAGGCCTCAGCCGTGATGTCCTCGGGACGATGCCCCGGCCAGGTCTCACCGGAAATCTGGCACAGCGCCCGGTGGATGTTGACGAGACCGCGACCGGAGAGCAGGCGCTCCCAGGACACGAAACCGAACTCGTCGGCAATAAACCGGCCGACCGCTATCTCTTCATCTGTGCGAGGCGCGAAACCGGCATGCCCGCCCTCCGTCGCGACGACACTCACACCACCCGTCCGAGGAATGACCAGACCGAGTCCGAGACCGGTACCAGGCCCCAGAACCGCGCATGGCGCACCGGGCAAGGCCCGTCCTGCGTGCAGGCTCATGAGGCTGTCGGAATCGCTGAGCGGCGCGCCCCGAGCCTGGGCCGCGAAATCATTGACCGGCAGCAATTGCTCGAGGTGCAGATCCTCGGCAAGGTCCTTGGGGCAGAACCGCCAGGTTGAGTTGGTCAGCTTGACCTTGCCGGCAGATACCGGGCCGGCGACGGCAAAACACGCACGCACGGGATTTTTGCCGGAACAGCTTTGCAGGAAGGCGTGCGCTGCGTCGCGGAGGTGTTCAAAATCTTCATTCTTGAGGCGTCGTGTTTCCTCGAGCTCGAAACCCGAGCGAACAGACCCGGACACCATGGCAAATCGCGCATTGGTTCCACCGATATCGGCTACGAGGTAACGGTCAGTCGCGCTCATGATCAGGCCGTTACCACTTCTCGAGCCGTATTCTCGCCCAGTCCGGGAATCGCGATTGCGCCTTCCTCGGCAGCACTGGCAACCGCGCGGAAGCCGCTGAACAATTCACGCCCCATCCCCAGTGTCGCGGACGCCTTGAGAACAGCCAGTTCACGCTCTTCGAACCCGTCAGCGCTCAGGGCCAGGGTTCCGGTTCCAGTATCCAGACGCACCATATCGCCATCCTGCACCCGCGCCAGCGGACCACCGAGCGCCGCTTCCGGGCTGACATGGATCGCAGCCGGAACCTTTCCCGAAGCCCCGGACATGCGTCCATCAGTGACCAGCGCAACCTTGAAACCGCGGTCCTGCAATGAGCCAAGCGCCGGGGTCAGCTTGTGCAATTCCGGCATGCCATTGGCGCGAGGGCCCTGAAAGCGCAGCACGGCGACAAAGTCACGCTCAAGCTCGCCAGCCTTGAAGGCTGCCATCAAATCATCCTGGCTTTCAAACACGATGGCCGGCGCCTCGACTAACCGGTTCTCCGGCTTCACGGCGGAAACCTTGATCACCGAACGTCCCAGATTGCCGCCCAGAACACGCAACCCGCCATCTGCGGAGAAGGGCTCGGCAACCGGACGAACGATGTCCAGATTGGCGCTTTCCTTCGTTCCGTCAGACCAGTCCAGTTCGCCATCCTTGTCATAGGGCTCGCGGGTATAATGGTGCAGCCCGTCCCCGGCGACCGTCTTCACGTCGCCATGCAACAGGCCCGCATCCAGCAATTCGCGGATGACCAGTGCCAGGCCGCCAGCCGCATGGAAATGGTTCACATCTGCTGGTCCGTTTGGATAAACCCGGCAGAGCAAGGGGGTCACTGAGGCCAGGTCATCAAAGTCCTGCCAGTTGATTGCGATACCGGCCGCGCGCGCTATGGCGATCAGGTGAATGGTATGGTTGGTTGACCCGCCGGTCGCGTGCAGGCCGACGATGGCATTGAGGATCGCGCGCTCGTCGACGATGTGTGCCAACGGCGTGAATTCCTCGCCGGATTGCACCAGGTCGAGAGCACGTTTTGCAGCCGCACGGGTCAGTTTGTCGCGAAGCGGGTCCGTCGGGTTAATAAAGGCGGAGCCGGGCACATGCAGGCCCATTATCTCCATCAGCATCTGGTTGGAATTGGCGGTGCCGTAAAACGTACAGGTCCCCGGCGAATGATAGCTCTTGCTCTCCGCTTCGAGCAGGGCGTCACGACCGACCTTGCCCTCGGCATAGAGCTGGCGAACACGGGCCTTTTCCGGATTGGGCGGGCCGGAGCGCATCGGGCCGGCCGGAACGAAGATCGACGGCAGGTGACCGAAACGCAACGCCCCCATCATCAATCCCGGCACGATCTTGTCGCACACACCCAGGAAAAGTGCGGCATCAAACATGTTGTGCGAGAGCCCGACCGCCGTCGACATGGCTATGACATCGCGACTGAACAGGGACAGCTCCATGCCATCCTGGCCCTGAGTGACGCCGTCGCACATGGCGGGCACACCGCCAGCCACCTGAGCCACACCCCCATGTTTGCGCAGCTCGTCGCGGATAATCTCCGGATAGGTTTCAAAGGGCTGGTGAGCGGAAAGCATGTCGTTATAGGCGGTGACGATGCCAACATTGGCACTGCCGCCATCCTTCAGGGCGCGCTTGTCGGTCCCGCCACAGGCCGCAAAGCCATGGGCCAGGTTGCCACAAGACAGAACATCGCGATTACGGCCTTCGCCGATCGCACGCTCGACCTGGTCCAGATAAGCCTGGCGGGTCGGGCCGGAGCGTTCGCGGACACGTTCAGTGACGCGATGGAGGGTCTCGTTAAGTGACATGTCAGTGCCTCATTCGTTCAACCGGCCCAGTGAATGGAGAGCGGCAAGGTATCGTCCTGCAACAGGGAGCGTACGGGCATAGCCGCGACATCACTTCCCGCTGCCGCAGCAGCGAGAGTCTCGCGCTTGGCCTCGCCGTTCACCATCAGATAGATCGCACCGGAGCGGGCAATCGGACGACGCGTCAGCGTAATGCGATCAAGATGGTCACCCGTGACTTCGGAACGCTCTGCCCGGACGGCTGCCAGCAGCGCCCGTTCGGAATTCAGACAATTGTCCAGCCCGACAGCGTCGGGGAACCAGGATGCGGTATGCCCATCATTGCCCATGCCCAGAATGCTCACATCCAGCGGCAGCGGCAAATCGGTCAAGCGGCTCTCCGCTGCAGCGAGACCATCCGCAGGTTTCAGGCCCGGGGTCTTGAGACCGATGAATCTCGCCGCCACAGCCTTGTTCTGCAGCAGGCTGTCGCGCACAAAATCTTCATTGGACCCGGCTTCGCCCGGTTCAACCCAGCGATCATCAACCAGCACAATGGTTACTTTCGACCAGTCGAGATCGGCAACGGACAGACGCTGATAGAGCGGCTTCGGGGTTGAGCCACCCGACACGGCCAGCGAGGCCTCGCCACGCTCTGCAACGGCTTTCGCCAGACGCGCCACAATTTCTCGGGCCAGGGTGTCAGCCATCGCCGGCACGGACGCGTGTGTATTCACATCAATCTCAAGCGCTGAAGGCATCGAACCACTCCCGCTCCTCAGTGGCCAACAGCAAGGCCGATTGGGTCGGGCCATCCGTCCCCGCCGGATAGCCATAGAGCTTGGCCTGGCCGTCATCCCAGGCCTGGATAATGCCGTCGACCCAGCGCCAAGCTGCCTCAACCTCGTCGCGACGCATGAACAAACCGAGATTGCCACGGACGACAGCCATCAACAGACGTTCATAGGCGTCCGGATAATCGGCCTCAAAATGTTCGGCGTAACTCAGATTGAGCGGGACATAGCGCAGGCGCAGGCCACCGGGCCCGGGGTCCTTGGTGGTCAGCATCAGCTTGACGCCCTCATCCGGCTGCAAGCGAATGATCAGGCGATTGGGGTGTGAGCCGGCATTGCTGGCGCCAACCACGTCGTGCGGCACATCCTTGAACTGGATAATGATCTCGCTGCGGCGCGCAGCCATGCGTTTACCCGTGCGCATGTAGAAGGGAACACCCGCCCAGCGCCAGTTATCCACATGGGCGCGGACCGCAACAAAAGTCTCGGTCTGAGTGTCATGGCCAACTTCGTCCGAATACCCGTCGACACCCTCGCCATCAACAGCACCTGCCTGGTATTGCCCACGGACAACCTCCTGGGACACAGTATTGGCATCCACCGTACGCAAGGCCCGAAGGACTTTCATCTTTTCGGTACGGACGGCATCGGCGTCGAGCGAGGACGGAGCCTCCATCGCCACCAGACAGGCCAGCTGCAACAAATGGTTCTGGACCATGTCCCGAAGTGCACCGGATCGGTCGTAATAGCTCGCCCGCTGCCCGGCGCCGAGGGATTCGGCTACGGTAATCTGGACGTGATCGATGCCATTGGCATTCCACATCGGCTCCAGAAGAAAGTTGGCGAAACGCAGGATCAACAGGTTCTGAACGGTTTCCTTGCCGAGATAGTGGTCGATGCGAAAGATCGAGTTTTCCGGAAAAACCTGGCCAACCCGGTCATTGATCTCGCGCGCGGTGTGGAAGTTGGAACCGATGGGCTTTTCCAGCACGATGCGGGCATTGGCAGTGTTCAGCTTGTGTTCGCCAATGGCGGCACAGACCGGCCCGTAAAGCGACGGGGGCAGAGCGAGATAGAAAAGCCGGATCTTGTCCTCGGCATCATCAAGCGCATCGGCCAGGGATACCCACCCCTCCCCGGCGCCCGTGGCATCTACGGCGACATAGGTGACCAGGGACAGGAAGTCCTTCCAGCGCGTCCGCCGGTTGTCCGATGAGGTCTCATCGAGCACATGGGTGGCGGCCAGATCCCAGTATTTCGATGTTTCCATATCCTCCCGGGAGGCCGCAACAATCCGCGAATCCGCCGGGATCTGACCATCGCACCAGCGATGGAAAAGCGCCGGAATAAGCTTGCGCAGCGCAAGGTCTCCCGTTGCTCCAAAAACAACGATATCAAATGGTTCTACCGGGACTAGCTCAGCCATTCGGACACGCCTTCAGTTCGATCTCGATTGCTTATAGCACGGGTGTTAGGGCTAACACACCCCGTCAATCAGCGACCTGATCCAGAGAAGGACACACTTTACAGCCGAACGATGCGCTGCCCATCGGCATCAGCTCGCATCCGTCCACTTTTCCAGCAAAGCCCTGTACTCTTCGGCGCTCGAGGCGCGCATGATGTGGCGAGATTTTCGTTCTTCATCCAACTCATCAATGCCCTTGGGGTGAATCCGCGAATGAAAACGCGCGGTTTCAGGATAGTACGATAGCTCAGTTACCAAGGAAGGGGTCACCGTCTCAGCATGAACACTGCCGGAAGTGGAGAGTTGACGATGAATTCGGATATCGGAGGTCGTTTCAATGGCACCATATGCGTCAACCAGGTAGCGCGCCATCGGTCCATTGAGAACAAATGCAGGATTGCTCATCACAACTTGCTGGCTGAATTCCATCTCGTCGGGTTCCTGCAATCGCCCCTGCGGCTCAGCAGCACCCGCCAGCCGATAGATCGTCTTTTCCTCAGGACGCCGCCGCGCGATCAATTTGCGCATGACATCATCCATGCGCTTGACATGAAATACGGCATCATCCTCACAAATCAACGTGAAATCATAGGCTTGTCCAGAGATCGATTTGAATAATTCGCAGTATGATAAGCAATTGGCGACTTGCTGGGGGATGAGGATATTGTTCCGACACCCACAGGTCGCGCGTCCACAGCGAAAACAACCTGGGAGTGCTTTGACGTGTCCCTGTTTGAATGCATCTATGACGTTCGCGTTTTTGGGGCCCAGCGCATCGAAGAACCGAAAGTTGGTAATGCCGATATCCTGAAAATGTTGACTTCTGTCGAGACAATGTTTCGTGGTCGAGGCCGATAGCGCGAGATACCACTGGAGCGACCTCGTGTGCACGTACATAATTTCAGTTCGCTGGGAAGCCGTAGACGGATCTGCCGAAAGCATCGCGGCCTCCTATGACAATGCTTGTCTATAGCCTCTCCCTTTACCGCAAGATTGATATCATACCGATATCATGAAATGATATCGGTATGATATCAGGAGTCCCCCCAATGGGTCAGGTGATCATTCGCAATCTCGATGACAGCGTGCTTGCTGACCTCAAGCGTCTCGCAAAAAGAGATGGCGTATCGCTCGAGCAGTTTCTGCGCGATCTTCTCGCCGCCAAGGCGCGCGAGGAGAAAGAGGCATTCTTTGAATTCGCAAAGGGGATGCGAGAGCGATCGCGTCCCTCTGACCTCGACCCGACCGACCTCATTCGCGAGGATCGTGACCGGTGAAGCGTGTTATTCTGGACGCCAGCGTCGCCACCAAACTCTTCCTGACAGTTCCGGGAAGCGATTTGGCGTGGCGAGCGGCCAGGCAGTTTCACTTCGTTGCGCCTGCCCTTGTTCTCACGGAAACAGCGAATGCACTTTGGAAATATGTAAAACGGGGCGATACAACGGCTGAAGACGCGACAGGGGCCGTAACTCACTTGGCTGAGATAACAGAAATCCATGACAACCCAATGCTGGTTGAACGTGCCCTGTCTCTGGCCTGCAAACTCAGTCATCCGGTTTATGACTGCACCTATCTGGCCCTGGCCGAAGCTGAGAAACTGGCCTTGCTCAGCGCCGACAAGCGCTTGTTGGCTCTGGCCCAGGAACATATCTGGCCGGATGTCATCTCGCTCAACTCCCTGACCAGCGACAATGCCTCATGATCCTCTATGTCGATGCAGACGCCTGCCCCGTGAAGGACGAAATTATCCGGGTTGGGGAACGTCACCGCTCGGAGATCCTGCTGGTCTGTGATGGCGGGTTGATGCGTCCGCGTTCGCCCTGGGCCAAGCTGGTCATTGTCGAGGGCAAGCTGGATGCGGCCGACGACTGGATCGCCGAACGTATCGGCCCCGGAGATATCTGT
>CBFHQE010000020.1:0-26749 GCA_965657935.1 Maricaulis sp.
ATGGCCGCCGCGGTGAACTGTTTGGTCAGCGAACCCATGTCGAACACACTGTCAGGCGTTGCCGGATATTGAGCCCCACGATTGGCAAGCCCGTATCCTGTGGAAATGAGGATGTCATCACCGATCGTGACCAACAGGCCGCCGGCCGAGCCTACCGCCTCTGCGGTGGCGATATAGTCCGTGATGCGCTGGTGTGTGTCCGCGTTGACTGTCACGATCTGGGCGATGGCCGACGATGAAATAAGCGAAGTGGCCGCCAGAAGACTGGCCGCAAAAAACTTTAGTGACATGGATCTATCCCGAGCTTGTTCCTTGCTTAGATGTGGGCAGGGCGGGATTTGGATGCAATCGGGATTCCGCGGGATGCAGTCTCCGTACCCGGTTTGGGCAGAGGCGTTCGCCCGAACGAATACAGGCCGGACTGAGAACCCGGCACGCGCGTTGTTTTTGATGCAGACATCCTGTCGGATCCAGCAAGTGGTGCCATCCACAGCGCCCTCGGTGCCTGCCCCGGCGGCCAAAAATACGTCCCGATACATCCGTCAAATCGCATTGACTAACCGGCGTGCAAGCCTAGAGTCCTGCAAATCTGTTTGACCGGCCGGGAGGTCCGTTTTACAGGCCACTTCTCCCCGCGGGAGAGACCGGCGAATAAGCCGGCGCCGAAGGCGCAACCGCCCCGGAAACGCTCAGGCCAAGGGACCGCGGACGAGATAAACGCTGGAAAGTGGATGCGCGCGTTTGGCAAGCATCCCACCGACGGAGCAAGCGCCGTCCCGTCCTGTCGGGACTGACGTGGAATCTCTCAGGTTATCGGGACAGCGGGGGCAACGGCTGCAAGCGGAGACGCTTGTGGATTTCTGTTGCGCAAGGACCCGATTGATGACCGACACCCTTTTCAAGACACCGCTGCACGCCCTGCACGTCGAACTCGGCGGCAAGATGGTGCCGTTTGCCGGCTATGACATGCCGGTCCAGTACCCGCTCGGCATTATGGGTGAACACAATCACTGTCGGGCCCGGGCAGGATTGTTCGACGTCTCCCATATGGGCCAGGCGCGTTATGTCGGTGACGAGGCTGCGCTGGAAGCGCTGATCACGGCAGATCTCTCCGCGCTCTCGGCTGGCGAACAAAAATACACCCTGCTGTTGAATGACCAGGGCGGTATCCGCGACGACCTGATGGTCTCCCGTCCGGCCGGAGAAGGGCTCTTCCTGGTCGTCAACGCTGCCACCAAGACCGAGGACTTCGCGCTGATCGAAGCGGCAACGGCAGGCAAGGGCACGCTGACCCGCATCGAGGATCGCGCCCTCCTGGCCCTGCAAGGCCCGCAAGCCAAGGACGTCATGGCGCGTCTCTGCCCGGCCGCCTGCGAGATGGTCTTCATGCAGTGCGGCGCGTTCGAGCTGGACGGTGTCGAGGTTCTCATCTCCCGCTCCGGCTATACGGGCGAGGACGGTTTCGAGATTTCCATCCCCGAGGCGGATGCCACCCGTATCGCCAAGCTGCTGCTGGCCCAGGACGCGGTCGAGGCCATCGGCCTTGGCGCGCGGGACAGCCTGCGGCTGGAAGCCGGTCTTTGCCTTTACGGCCACGACATGGACGGAAATCGTACGCCGGTCGAAGCCTCGCTGATCTGGGCCATGGCCAAGACCCGTCGCGAGCGCGGTGATTTCCCGGGCGCTGCCATCATCGCCCAGCAGATCGAGGACAAGACCTGTCAGAAACGCATCGGCCTGCGCCTCGAGGGCGCACCGGCGCGCGAGGGTGCGGAGATCGCTGACAAGGCCGGAAATATTATCGGTATCGTGACCTCTGGCGGCTTTGGCCCGACCATCGAGGGTCCGGTCGCCATGGGCTATATCGACCGCGCTTTCATGGCCCAAGGCACCGAGGTCGATCTGATTGTGCGCGGTCGGGCGCGCGCAGCGACGGTGACCAAGATGCCGTTTGTTCCGAACAATTTCTATCGCGGTTGAGGGCGAATGGCTCTGATGTCGCACGCCTCTCCTTCATCCTCGCCCTTGATGGGCGAGGTGGCTCGCCGCGCAGCGGCGCGACGGAGTGGGTGCGACGGCGAAGCCGCCCAGAGAATTTTGACTGCGCCTCCGGCGCGCACCCTATCCCCCCGCTTCGCGGGTACCTTTCCCATCAAGGGAAAGGAGGGGTGTTTTGCGGATAACTCTCTACAGGGGAAGGGAAAATCATGAGCACCAAATATACTGATGATCACGAGTGGATCACCGTCGACGGCGATATCGCCACCGTTGGCATCACCGGCTATGCCGCGGAACAGCTCGGCGATGTGGTCTTTGTCGAACTGCCGGACGTTGGCAAGACCGTGTCCAAGGGCGATGAGTTCGCGGTTGTTGAGTCCGTCAAGGCGGCCTCCGAGGTCTACGCGCCGGTCGATGGCGAGATCGTCGAGGTCAATGGCGAGCTGGAAGGCGAGCCGGCCAAGGTCAATGAAGAGCCGACCGCAGGCGGCTGGTTCGTGAAGTTCAAACTGTCCGACGCCTCCCAGCTGGAAGGCCTGATGGACGAAGCCGCTTACAACGAGCACATCGCGTAGGTGGGATCGGGGTCAGGGGCATGAGCAGATACTTTCCCCTTTGGAGCCTGGCACTCCTCGGCTTGTTCCTGATCAGTGATCTGGATCGAGCCCTGATGGAGTGGCTGCTCTGGGGGATTGTCACGGTTTTCCTGACCCAATCGATTGTTCGGGAGTTCTTGCCGGAACGTCTCGACTGGCAGCGAAAGTGGATTGAGCGGTGTCTCGATATCCTCGGTTGGATCTTGATGATCCCGCTCGCGGTACAGCTCATCCAGCCGTTTCTGCAGTTCATACGTGATCCTGACTGGCTGGGTGTTGCCGCTCCTGCAGCGATACTGATCCCGGTGGCCACCATTTTCGTAGTTACAGGCGGATGGGCTGCCTTCCGCGACAAATACATCAAATCCACCAAGGAAAACTGATGCGTTATCTCCCTCACACAGATACTGACCGGAAGGCGATGCTCGATGCGATCGGCGTGGCTTCCATTGATGATCTGTTCGTCGACGTGCCCGATGCGGGTCGGCTCGACGGGCTGATTGATCTGCCGCTGAAACAGGGCGAGCTCCAGGTCGAGCGGGCCATGTCGGCGCTGTCGTCGAAAAACATCTCGGCGTCTTCGGTGCCGTTCTTTGTGGGGGCGGGCGCTTACAAGCATCATATTCCGTCTACCGTTGATCACCTGATCCAGCGTTCCGAATTCCTGACGGCCTATACGCCGTATCAGCCGGAAATCTCGCAGGGCACGCTTCAGACCCTGTTTGAATTCCAGACCCAGGTCGCCCAGCTGACGGGCATGGATGTGGCCAATGCCTCCATGTATGACGGCTCCACGGCCTGTGCCGAGGCGGTCATGATGGCAGCCCGTGTCACCCGCCGCATGAAGGCTGTCATGGCCGGCAATGTGCATCCGCACTATGTCGAGGCGGCCAAGACGCTGGCGAAATATTCCGACGTCGAGATCGAGGTCACCGAGCCGGGCCTGGGTGGTCTGGATGCGCTGATCAACGCCATCGACGACGAGACCGCCTGTGTCGTCGTGCAGACGCCGGATGTGTTCGGCCAGCTGCATGATCTGCGGGCCATCTCCGAAGCCGCCCACGCCAAGGGCGCGCTGGTCATTGCCGCCTTCACCGAAGTCGTGTCCCTGGGCCTGATCGAGGCGCCGGGCGCCATGGGTGCGGATATCGCGGTTGGCGAGGGCCAGTCGATCGGTGTCGGTCTCAATTTCGGCGGACCTTATGTGGGTCTGTTTGCCTGTAAGGATGATCGTCGTTTCATCCGCCAGATGCCGGGCCGCCTGGCTGGCGAGACGGTGGATGCCGATGGCCGCCGCGGCTATGTGCTCACACTGTCCACGCGTGAACAGCATATCCGCCGTGACAAGGCGACCTCGAACATCTGTACCAATGCTGGCCTGTGTGCGCTGGCCTTCACCATCCATATGACCTTGCTTGGCGAGAAGGGTCTGAAACAGATGGCCGTGATCAATCACGAGACCGCTTGCACGCTCGCGGATGCTCTGGGTGGGATCGACGGTGTTGACGTGCTCAACGACGCCTTTTTCAACGAATTCGCGGTTCGCCTGCCCAAAAACGCCAATGAGGTCGTCGACCAGCTGGCCAAGCTTGGCGTTCTCGCCGGCGTTCCGGCCAGCCGCCTCTTCCCGGGCCAGTTCGAGGATGTCCTCCTCGTTGCTGCGACCGAGATCAATACCGACGAAGATATCGCCATCTTCGACAAAGCCCTGCGGAGTGTTCTCTGATGCCCATGAATACCCAAGGACGTCCGACCCGCATGGCGGAGAACATCTCTACCGGCGGATACGCTGAGACCACATCCGGCTCGAAAGGGCTGGAACAGGCTGAGCCGCTGATCTATGAGCGCGGCTCTGCCGAACAGACCGGTGTCGACCTGCCCGAGCCGAAAGGCACGCCGAGCCGCCTGGGCGGTCTGGAGCGCCAGTCCGAGCTGGGCCTGCCGGGCCTGTCCGAGCCGGAGACCATGCGCCACTATGTGCGCCTGTCGCGCAAGAATTACGCGATCGATCTGGGTCTCTACCCGCTCGGCTCGTGCACCATGAAACACAATCCGCGTCTCAACGAGAAAATGGCGCGCCTGCCGGGCTTTGCAGATGTGCACCCGATGCAGCCGGCCTCGACCGTGCAGGGCGCTTATCAGGTCATCGGTGAGCTGGCGCACTGGCTGATGACGCTGACCGGCATGCCGGGCGTGGCCATGTCGCCGAAAGCCGGTGCTCATGGCGAGTTCTGCGGCATGATGGCGATCCGCGCCAAGCTGGACGCCGATGGCCAGACTCATCGTCGCCGTGTCCTGGTTCCGGAAAGTGCCCACGGCACCAATCCGGCCACCGCGGTCCAGTGTGGCTTCACCGTCGACGAGATCCCGGCCGATGATACCGGCCGTGTCGACATGGAGGCCTTCAAGGCCAAGCTGGGCGATGATGTCGCCGGCATCATGCTGACCAACCCGAACACGTGTGGCCTGTTCGAGCGTGACATTCGCGAGATCGCTGACCTGATCCACGAGGCGGGCGGCTATTTCTACTGTGATGGTGCGAACTTCAACGCCATCGTTGGTCGTGTGCGTCCGGGTGATCTCGGCGTCGACGCCATGCACATCAACCTGCACAAGACCTTCTCCACCCCGCACGGCGGTGGTGGCCCCGGTTCCGGACCGACGGTCCTGTCCGAGGCGCTCGCGCCGCACGCGCCGGTGCCCTACGTCGTCCAGAATGGCAATGACTGGGAGCTGGTCGAGCACGAAGCCGATGCGGCAGGCGATCCCTTTGGTCGCATGGCGGCCTTCCACGGCCAGATGGGCATGTTCACCCGCGCGCTCACCTACATGATGAGCCATGGTTCGGATGGTCTGAAACAGGTGGCCGAGGATGCGGTCCTCAACGCCAACTACATCCAGGCGCGCCTGAAACACGTCATGACGCCGGCCTTTGACGGAGTGTGCATGCACGAAGCCCTGTTTGATGATCGGTTCCTGGAAGGCACGGGTGTCACCACGCTCGACTTTGCCAAGGCGATGATCGACGAGGGCTATCACCCGATGACCATGTATTTCCCGCTGGTCGTTCACGGTGCCATGCTGATCGAGCCGACCGAGACAGAGTCGAAGTCCGGTCTCGACCGTTTCATCAACGTGCTGGAAGCTCTGTCCCTTGCTGCCAAGGCTGGCGAGACGGAACGCTTCCAGGCGGCCCCGATCCATGCGCCGACCAAACGCCTCGACGAAACCCGCGCTGCACGTCAGCCGGTCCTTCGTTGGGTTCCGTCGGATTCGAATGAAATGGAAGCGGCGGAGTAAGCCGGGCATTTACCCCACTTCCGGGTGAAAATTGCGGGGATGCACCAGGCCGGTGTATCCCCGTCTCTTATTGGCCGCGACCTTGCCGCAAGACTGCCAAGAAGAGAGGCTAGGGGGAGGCATGCCTGCCCGTAACACATCCACCCGCCTGAGTTTCCGCCGCACCGGCTGGACGACGCGCCTGCGCGATTTCCTCCTGTTTGCCGGCGGGATCTATATTCTCCTCGGCGGTCTCCTGTGGCTCAGCGAGCCTGACTTCCTCTATCATCCATCCAGTGAGCGCGTTGCGCCCAGCCAGGACTGGATCCATCCGGTTCGCCTCAACACGGCGGACGGAGAGGCACTGACAGCCTGGTATGCGGAAGCCGAGCAGGGCTGTCCGACATTCCTGTTTTTCGACGGCAATGCAGGGCGGCCGGAAATCCAATCCGGACGCTGGCGTCGGCTGCACGAACAGGGCGCCGGTTTCCTGGCTGTCTACTATCGCGGCTATTCCGGATCGACCGGCGCGCCCAGTGAAGAGGGGCTGCATATTGATGCCCAGGCCGGCCTGTCCTGGCTGCTGCGCCGGGACATCAATCCCGATGACATCATTGTTCACGGCTTCTCTCTCGGCTCCGGCCCGGCCGTGCGGCTGGCGGCGACGAATGCGGTTGGCGGCCTGATACTGGAAGCACCCTATATGTCGATGAGCCAGCTGGCGGGAGAGAAATTCCCGCTCTACCCGTTTTCCATGTTCATGCGGAACACCTATCGCTCAGACCAGTGGATCGGGGCGCTCGATGAGCCGGTCCTGATCGTGCACGGCTCCGACGACCGTCTCATCCCGTCTCGCCACGGTGCGAACCTCGCTGCAATGGCGCCCGAGCCCAGCCAGTTTGTCGAAATCGAGGGCGCTGATCACGCGACCCTTGTGCGGGATGGTCTTTATGACGAGGTCTGGCCCTTCCTGGCGCGTCACTGGACACCATCGACCCCGCCAGGCCGCTCTTGCGGCGTACAACCGGTGTCGATTGCGGGTGAAAACAACGCTCTCGATTAATTTATGAGGCCAGGGCAGCGAGAACTGGCTGCGGGGCTTTCCTCGGCGCCTGTCAGCCCCCATATTCGTCTTGCTAGCCGGGCTCTTCGACGATTCCCTGTCGATTTGATGCTGATATGCAACAGGCGTGAAACGAAGCGCAGACCGTGCCCGAATTTGGGCGCTTTTGTCTCGCATTGGGGTCACGTTTACGAATTAAGTGTTTCCTGTCTGGCCGCGCGGACAAAGAAGTCGCGCACCGGCAGACGGGGTTGGAGATGGTCACAGCCATGAACGAGCAACTGAACGGATGGGCACGCTCAAATGCCTTCGGCGCCGTCGTGGTGCTGGTGATCCGTGCTGTTGCGGTTGCGTTCGGCCTGGCCCTCATGGCGATCGGTGTCGTCATGACCCCTCTACCCATTCCAGTCGGAATTCCGCTGCTCGTTCTGGGCATGCTGATCTCGGCCGCTGCGTCCAAGACTCTGCACCGCATCATCACGGGCCTTCTGCGCCGTAACCCGTGGATCTGGCGCAAGGTTCGCTGGGCGTTTAACGACAAGGACAAGGCCGCCGACCCGGCGGAATAGTCTGGTTATCCCTGTAAAATCGGCAAGCGGTATGGTTCGGGCCTCGAGTGGTCGGGACGCGTCTGTTGTGTCCGCGTTAGCTTGCAGCCATGCCAACGCGAACTGGCGTTGATGAGCAAGATCGAGAGAAGTGTATGTTTGCAAGACAAGTCCTGCTTGCCGGCGTGGCGGCTTTGGTTTCAGGCCCGGCCCAGGCAGAGGAACACGCCGCCGAATTGCGTTCCGCGATTGAAAACTGGGCGCAGGCGCGTGCATTTAATGGCGTGATCCTGTTTGATGGCGAGCAGGATGTGCAGCTTGTCCATGGAATCGCCGATCCGGAGACGGATAGAGCGATCACGGCGAACACACGTTTCCAGACCGGATCGGTCGAGAAATACTTTGCCGCGATCCTGGTCTTTGCGCTCGCGGAGCAAGGTCTGCTTGATCTGGATACGCCGATTTCAGCCTATTTGTCTGACTATCGGGCGGATACGGGTGGACAGGTCACGCTGCGACACCTGCTGACCAATCAGTCGGCATTGCCCAATGATATCACCGATGCCTTCCGTCGAAGCGCAGCCGGCGAGGCGGCGCAGATCGATGCAATGTCGACAAGCCAGGCAGTTGCCGAGTTCGCCAGTGGTGACCTGTCAGGCCAGCCAGGTGAGGCGTTTGACTATGTTCTGGTGAACTGGTTGCTCGTTCAGCATATCGTGGAGCGCGTCACCGGGATGGACTATCCGGATGCCCGGCAGCGTTATGTTTTCTCACCTGCGGGGATGAGCCAGAGCGGTGGCTATATCAATGACCTTCGCTCGACTGACCCCTATGTCGCGGACGTCGCGATCGGATTCGACCGAAACGATCCGGCCGGCAGGGGGGATTACCGGTCGCCTCAATGGTTCAAAGGCAGTTACACGACCGCCCGTGACATGCAGCGCCTTGAACGGGCGCTCGATGACGGACAGGTGCTGTCGGCTGAAGCTCTTGCGGAATTTCGCACGATCCAGGTCCCTGCAAGCCGATATGCCTTTGGCGGCCGGTTTTCTTCCTGGGAGGTTTGTGGCCAGCATTACGTCGTCTCGACGCAGGCCGGTTCGAATGGCGCGTCGACCATGATCTCTGCCTATATCCCCGGTCACCGACTGGGGGCAGCCATGACCAGCAATATATCCACCAGCCAGGGCCAGATGTTTGAACTTGCGCACAGCCTGTTTGAAATCGAGCTGGGATGCGGTGCTGACGACTAGGAAAACGGCCCCTAGCTTGACCAGGCAAAAGAAAAGGCCCGGAGCAATTCCGGGCCTTCTTCATTCCGACAGTGTTGCGAAGCCTAGTTCAGGCGGTCCGCAACAGACTTGATGTCGGCGTCGACGATCTTGTTCAGATCCGTCTTCTTCAGCTTGGACTGAAGGATTTCCTCGGCAGCGGCAGCAGCCAGTTCGGCAGCGGCAGCCTTAACCTCTGCAGCCGCCTGGGCTTCGGCCTGGGCGATACGCTGCTCGGCCATGGCCGTGCGACGCTCGAGGCGTTCGGTGAGTTCCTTGCGGGACTCGTCCTTGAGCATTTTCGCTTCCGATTTCGCCTGGGCAATGATGGCTTCGGCTTCCGCCTCGGCTTCACGCTGTTTGCGCTGATAGGAGGCGAGCATTTCAGCGGCTTCCTCACGCAGGCGTTTGGCGTCTTCGAGTTCATTCTTGATGCCGTCGGCACGCTCGTCGAGCGTCTTGGCGATCGTCTTGAACACACCCAAATACATGAGCAGGCCGAAGAATGCGACCAGGGCCAGCGAGGCGTAGAATGACGGGTCGTTGAGCAGATACTCAACCAGGCTTTGTTCGCCGTAAGCTTCTTCAGCAGCAATGCGCATGATCAAGCTCCCTTCATGGCGCCATCGACGGCCTTCTCGGCGTCTTTGTCGCTGACGTCTACACCGGCCAGTGCCTCAACGGCTGCAGCCGTTGCGGTGGCGGCAATACCACGAACCTCGGCAAAAGCCTTGTCCTTGGCAGCGCGGATGGAGGCTTCAGCAGCTTCCTGCTTTTCGGCCAGTTCCGCTTCTACCTTGGCAGCTTCTTGCGCAAGTTCCTTGTCCAGGGCGTCGCGGGTGTCAGCAGCAATGCCGTGGGCCTTTGAACGAGCTTCCGCAAGGGATTTCTCGTAAGCCTCACCGGCCGCTTCTGCATCAGCCTTGGCCTGGGCAGCGGCGTCCAGATCATCCGCGATACGATCGCGGCGATCTTCGATCGTCGTCTTGATCTTCGGCAGAATAAAGCGATCCAGTGCGATGTAGAGACCTACAAAGCTGATCGCCAGCCAGAAGAGCTGGGACGGAAAATATGTCGGGTCGAAGGGCGGGAAGACGTCCGATGCTGCGTGAGCTGCATCAGCGCCGAGGGCCGCTTCTTGTTCCGGTGCGAGCGTCATGGAACGCCTGCTCCTATGTCAAAGGTGCTCCACAGGGGAGCAAGAGCGCGCGGCAATCCGGTGATTACCGCGCGAACCTGATTTTAGCCGAACAGAGCCAGCAGGGCGATGAGCAGGGAGAAGATGCCCAGTGCCTCGGTAACGGCGAAGCCGAAGATCAGGTTACCGAACTGCTGCTGAGCAGCAGACGGGTTGCGCATGGCGCCCTGAAGGAAGGAACCGAAGATGTTGCCAACGCCAATGGCTGCACCGAGCATACCAAGGCAAGCCAGACCGGCGCCGATGTAACGAGCTGCTTCCGCTTCCATTTTGAAACTCCTTTAGAAGATCGTGTAGCTGTGAGTAAAACGACGTCCTGCTTAGTGTCCTGGGTGCAGAGCGTCGGAAAGATAGATGCAGGTCAGGATCGCGAAGACATATGCCTGCAGGAAAGCGACCAGGAATTCGAGTGCCGTCAGCGCCAGCGTCATGGCGAACGGGAGGATACCAACAAGGTAACCCGCCGCGCCCAGAGCGCCTGCAAGCATGACGATAAAGCCGGCGAACACTTTCAGCAGGATGTGACCTGCCAGCATGTTCGCGAACAGACGAACCGAGTGAGAGACCGGACGACTGATGAAGGAGATGATCTCGATCGGCACTACGATGAAGAGCAGCGGCCACGGAACACCGGACGGAACGAACAGCTTCAGGAAACCGAAGCCGTGCTTGAACAATCCATAGAAGAGCACAGTCAGCCAGACCAGCATCGCCAGAGCGACGGTCACGATGATGTGCGAGGTAATGGTAAAGGAGTGCCAGCCTGGCGCCGGGAAATAAGGGAACATGCCGAGCATGTTGGCGACCAGGATAAAGGTGAAGAGCGTGAAGATCATCGGGAAGAAGCGAAGGCCATCGCTTCCGGCCGTCGAGCGGATCATGTCCGCCACGAAGCCATAGATAATCTCAGCGACCGACTGGGACCGTGTGGGCACTGTCGCACGGCTTCCCATGGCAACCGTGAACAGGACGATCGTCATGAGCGTCGTCAGCACCATGAAGAAGCTGGAATTGGTGAAAGCCAGATTCAGTCCAAAGGCTTCGAATGAGAAGACTTCGTGGACTTCAAACTGCTTGATCGGGTTGGTGTCTGCCACGCCCGGCCTCTTTCATGTCTTGCGGCGGATGCCGCTGTCTAACCAAGGAAACGTCAGCTGTCGCCACTTGTTTCCGAATTAATCTCTTTGGCGGCTCTGACGACGTTCATTGTGCCCGCCGCGAACCCCATCATTGTCCCGATCATCAGCCCCCAGGGGCTCGAACCAGCGACCAGGTCAATAATGAAACCCAGCGCAGATCCGACAAATACGCCCGCGAAGAACTCAGATCCGTATCGCATCCCGAGGGACCATGCAGATCGCGGCTCATCCTCTGTCTTGTCTCTGTGGGCTTCGCGCTGCGCATCAATACGCTGCTGCAAGGCCTTGAGGTCGGATTTGGATGGGTCGCTCAGAGTGTTGTCTTCACAAGACTGATTAATCGGCACACCTATGAAAGAGGACCCCCCATAGGCGCGCGCAAACTAGCTTCGCGGCCTGCGCAAGTCAAGCAATGGTGCGGGTGCGGTAAGTTTCTGTAATTAATAGCATTTTCCGCTATTCTGCCGCGACCAGCTGTTCCGCGCTGACCAGGTCCACCGAGACAAGTTGCGAAACGCCCCGTTCGGCCATGGTCACGCCGAAGAGTCGATCGACCCGCGACATGGTCAGCGGATTGTGCGTGATGACCAGGAAACGGGTCTCCGTCAGACGCCGCATTTCCGCCAGCATGCGGCAATAGCGATCCACATTGGCATCGTCGAGCGGGGCATCGACCTCATCCATCACGCAGACCGGTGCGGGATTGGACAGGAAGACCGCAAAAATCAGGGCCGATGCGGTCAGGGCCTGCTCGCCGCCGGACATCAATGACATGGAGTCGAGTTTCTTGCCCGGAGGGCAGGCGAAGATTTCCAGGCCCGCCTCCAGCGGATCATCGTTCTCGGTCAGGCGCAGTTCGGCATGGCCCCCCTCGAACAGGGTGGCAAACAGGTTGCGGAAATGCCCATCGACGATTTCGAAGGCTTCCAGCAGGCGTGCTCGACCCTCGCGGGAGAGTTCATCGACCGCCTTGCGCAAGCGACTGATGGCCTCGACCAGATCATCGCGCTCCTTGGCCATTTCCTCGACGGTCTTCGCCAGTTCCTCGGCTTCTTCATCAGCCCGCAGGTTCACCGCGCCCAGCCGGTCGCGCGAAGCCCGCGCCTCATTGAGGCGGCGTTCCAGCTCATCCGGGGAGAGGCCGGTAATGTCCTCGTCCTCGATCCTGGAGGCGAGAGCGCCCGGCGCAGAACCGGTAGCATCTTGCAGGCGTTCAGTGGTCTCGTTGAGGCGTTCGCGGGCACCGGAGAGGCGCGCTTCCGCAGCGGCGCGGCTTTCGCGTGCGGCAGAGGCTGCGGCCTCCGCCTTGCGGGCGGCGCTGTCAGCATCCTTGACCTGGTCCTCGGTCGTGCTGGCCTTCTCCCGGGCCTCGCGGGCGAGGGCCTCGGCCTTGTCGATCTTGTCGCCCAGCCCGTGCAGCTGTTCTTCCAGCTTCGCTGGCAGTTCGCGTGTTTCGGCCAGCCGGGCCTGGGTGTCGCTGATCTGTGTGGCGATCTCGCCGAGCTGGTTGCGCGCGCTTTCGCAGCGCTTGGCCCAGGCATCATGGTCCCGTTGCAGCGCGACGATGCGCTGTTTGCGCATTTCCGATTCGCGGCGGACACTTTCAAAGGCAGCACGGGCATCGGCGGCGGCCATGCGGGCCCGTTCTGCATCCTCGCGCGCCTGTTCCAGGGCCTCGATATCCGCGTCCGCCTGGGCGTCTGCTTCGCAAGCCCGGGCCGCGACGAGATGTGCCGCGCGGGCTTCTGCAAGTTCTGCGGCCAGCCGTTCCAGGCGTTCGCGCAGCGCGGTTGCGCGGGCACTGTCCTTGGCGGCCCTTTCGCGGAGATCGCCCACGCGATTAATGGCGGCGCGGGCGGTGCGGTCGGCCTCAGGCAGGGCTTCTCGTGCCGTGATGGAGTCCTGTCTGGCGGTGGTCACGGCGGTGTGGGCTGTGTCCTTCTCCTGCAGGGCGGTTTCGAGTGGTCGGGTCTGTTTGGTCAGCTCCGATTCGATTTCTTCCAGACGGTTGCGCTGCTCGAGGCGGGCCACAGCTGCTGTGGGGGCATCGGCCCGGGCGACGAGACCATCCCAACGCCACAGATCACCATCCTGTGTGACGATACACTGGCCGGGCTTGAGTTTTCTGGACGCCTCCGCGGCGCGGTCAGCCTTGACCACACCGATCGAGTCCAGTCGCGCCTTCAGCGCCGCAGGCGCCCTGACGTGATCCGAGAGCGGAACCGAGCCGCCCGGCAGCTGGTCGAGCTGGATGGCGATCTCCTGCCAATGTCGCGGGGCGTCATCGTCAAGCGAGGCATCAAGATCATCGCCGAGCGCGGCGGCGAGGGCTTGTTCGAAACCGGGCCGCGCGCGTACGGCATCCACTGCCGGGTTCGGCGTGTCCTGGGTTGAGGAGGCGAGCAGGCGCTCCAGGGCCTGGGCTTCTCTCTGCAGGGCCTCATGATCGGATTGCCGTTCGCGATAGATCTCCATCGCCTGTTCGAAAGCGGTCTCGGCTTCGGCCCGGATCGTGTCGGCGGTCTCAGACCGGGTCTTGGCAAGCGTCAGTGCCCGTTCCGCTGTCTCCACAGCAGTTTCCGCTTCTGTGAGGTCCGACAGTGCGGTGGAGGCCTGAACGCGTTCCAGCTCCTCTGACGCAGAGGACATCTCACGTTCGATCTGGCTGAGACGCGCGACCAGGCGCTCGGCATCGCGGCGAGCCGCTTCCAGCGCGGCGCGATTCTCGGCGGCCTCTCGGGCCTTGGCGTCGAGCACGGCTTCCTTTTGAGTGCGTCGTGTCTCGGCATCCCGGGACGCGGCTTCGGCAAAGGAGAGGGCGGCCTTTTCCTTGGTCGTCTCCTCGTCCAGTCGCTCGATC
Organism: Maricaulis sp.; assembly: GCA_965657935.1. Classification (GTDB taxonomy): domain Bacteria; phylum Pseudomonadota; class Alphaproteobacteria; order Caulobacterales; family Maricaulaceae; genus Maricaulis. The sequence goes on from CBFHQE010000020.1 coordinate 13,953, forward strand.
TGGGCGGCCGTCTCACCACGAGAACTCTCGGCATCCTCGGCAATCTGTTCCTCGCGACGTGTCGATGCGGCAAGTTCAGTCAGGCGGGTCTCGAAACTGGTGATGCGGTTCTGCACGTCGCTGGCGTCACGCTCGAGACGATCCCGTTCGCGCTCCAGCGCGCGCAAGGCAGCCGCAGCCTCGGCCTCGGCCAGGCGTGCGGGCTCCCGGGCGGCGGCTTCTACTTCAGCCCTGGTGCGCGCATCCGCTGCCGAGCGGGTCGTGGTTTCTGCGGCCTCCAGACATTCGCTCAGAGCGCCCTCGGCTTCCTCGACCTGGCTTGCGGCCTGGCGCCAGCGGTTCAGCCAGACCGCGGCTTCCAGCGTGCGGATGCTGGTGGAGAGTTTGCGATAGCGCGATGCCTGCCGGGCCTGTTTCTGCAGAGCGGCATGCCGGCTGTCCGTTTCATCGATGACGTCCTGCAAGCGATCCAGATTGGTCTCGGCGCCTTTCAGCCTCAGCTCGGCTTCGTGGCGGCGCGCGCGAAGCCCGGACACGCCGGCGGCTTCCTCAAGCACGCGGCGGCGATTCTGGGGCTTGGCGGCGATCAGCTCGGAGATCTGGCCCTGGCGCACGAGTGCGGGAGAATTGGCACCTGTTCCTGCGTCTGCAAACAGCAGCTGGACATCCTTGGCGCGGACTTCCTCGCCATTGATCTTGTAGGCGGAACCGGACCCGCGCGTGATGCGACGGGTGACTTCCAGAGTGGGGGCATCATTGAAGGCCGGTGGAGCGCGCCGCTCGGCATTGTCGATGGTCAGGACAACTTCGGCGTGATTGCGTGCGGGACGCATGTCTGTGCCAGAGAAGATCACATCTTCCATACCGCCGCCGCGCAGCGATTTGGCAGACGTGGCACCCATCACCCAGCGCAGGGCTTCGAGCAGGTTGGACTTGCCACACCCGTTCGGCCCAATAATTCCGGTCAACCCTTGATCGATCCGCAATTCGGTCGAATCAACGAAGGATTTAAATCCGGTCAGCTTGAGCTGAGTGAACTTCACCTGACCTCCACGACGCCGCCTTTCCCATGTATGACAGGCAAATGCGGCGCTTTCCTGACAACCAGTCTAGTCCGAATCGGACTCTGTCAGGAAGTGAAGGATGATTCTCCTGAAGGAGTCTTCATCGAACTCGCCCGGGACGCGTTCGCCATCAATCATCAAGGGGGCGCCGCGCCAGACAAAGATGAGCTCGCCGTCCACACGTTCGACTGCCAGGCGTTCGCCGTTGAACATGAAGCTCGGCGTACCTGCGATACGATCCAGGCCGGCCTGGTAGAGGTTGGACGTCAATCGAAGATGATTGTCTTCGTCATTGAAGCATTCGAGCATCTCGTCCTGGGTCTTGCCGAGCGCGCCAGCGATCCGTGCATAGATCGACAACACGTCCTCTTGATTGCGCAGCCCGTCGATAATGTTCGACTGTTCCGCGAAAAGCAGATCGACAGCGTCATAATAACGCCCGTCATCGACGCAATAGCTTAGGAATGCGCCGGCGGCCGCCATCTGTTCCGGTTGGGTGATGATCGGGCGGAAGATGAAACGGACGCGGCCCGTATCAACAAATTCCGAGTTGATCATATACCAGTTTTCGGTGTGGAAATGACCGCAATGCGGACAGGCATAGGAGCCGTATTCAATAATTTCCAGAGCTGCATCGGCTGCGCCGAGAACAACGTCCTGTGGGGGAGGCGGTGGCGTGGATGACTGTTGGGCGTGAGCGCTCCCCAGCGCAAACACGCAGAGCATGAAGACAGTAAGGGAACGCATCACAACGGTCATGACCACTAGCTTTCGGAGGACGCTTGCGCGACGAGATGGCTGATCAGGCGGCTGAAGGACTCAGCATCAACGATGGCATCAACCGGCTCTCCGTCGATCAGAACGACATTGCCACCCAACGTGAAGACAGAACGGTTGCCGTCGCGTTCGCTGTCGAGCAGCTGGCCGTTGAAGACAAAACGCGGCGTGCCGGTGATGCCAGCCTCTCCCGCACGTTCATGGCTGTCGACGATCGCCTGGTAAATGCTCTCATCATTGAGGCACGTGTCCATCTCACTCTCGGACAGACCCATGGAACGGGCGATCGCAACATATTGACGACGCGCACCGCCTTGTTGGCGAGCGGCCTGGAAAATCGCTCGCTGCTGCTGCATCAACAGGCTGACCATGTCGAAATAGCGGTCATCGGAGACGCAGTGCGCCAGGGCAAAACCCGCGGCGGCAAGGCGGGGTTCACCGCTGAGCATTTCGCGCATCACGAAACGGACCTGGCCGGTCGAGATGAACTCGGTCTCGAGCGTATCCCAGACTTCCTCGTGGAAGGTGGCGCAGTGGCCACAGGAAACGGACGCATATTCGATCATGGTGACCGGGGCATCATCAGAGCCGAGGCTGCGTTCATTCGCGCCGGCGCTGTCGACAGAGCCACTGGATCCGCCGCCACAAGCTGCCAGAGCCAGTGAAGCCGTCATGGTCACGGCGGTAAAAAGTCGACGAGTAACGCTCATTCCAATCCCCTAAGATATTCAGTTTCCGCCACGGGCTTTGACGGATTTGTCGAAACGTTTCAAGGCGGACAATAACCGCGCCTCCGCAGAAGTCTCTACCTTCTCGCTGTTTTGTGAAGTGACTTGCCCTGATTTCACATTGCTGTCGCCTGTCGCTGAAGGGCGCATCCGGCCCTGCACAACGCGCAGGCGTGTCGGCGAGCGACTTCCGGCGTAGGTGCTGACCCGGTCGAGAATGCGGCGGCTTTCCGCTTGCAGCACAGCGGCCGCCGGCCCGCGGGCTTCCACGATCAGGGTCGAGATGCCGCCATTGCGCTGAATGGATTTCGGCGAGCTCCACTGGGCCAGCCGCTGTCCAACAATTTCGGGCCAGTATTGTGCGAGCTGGTCGACGCCAACGCCAAATTTCTTGGCCAGGGGCCGCAGAATGCGTTCGGCGGCACGCCCGGCGCGCGGTGCCGGACGGATGGCGGCGCGACCCCGGTGGTCTTGCAGATAGCGTCCGGCTTCCTGTTCCAGACTTGATTTTGACGGGCGTTGTTTCATGTCTCGCAGCATTGCGCCTTTGCCCAAATCCCGCAAGCTGGGGCCTCATGCAAAACCAGACTGACACCACCGCGCTGAAAGACCGCCTGCTCGACTGGTATGATCAGGACGGGCGTAGCCTGCCCTGGCGCATCCGTCCCGAGGACCGGGCGGATGGCGTCGTGGCTGACCCCTATGCGATATGGCTGTCTGAAATCATGCTGCAACAGACGACAGTCCCACATGCGACGCCCTACTGGCATCGTTTCTTGGATCTATGGCCTGGCGTAGATGATCTGGCGGCCGCCCCTCGCGAGGATGTTATGCGCGAATGGGCCGGGCTCGGATATTATGCGCGCGCCCGCAATCTGCATGCCTGTGCCGACATGGTGGCCGGCGAGCTGGGCGGGGTTTTTCCTGACACCCTCAAAGGCTTGTTGGCCCTGCCAGGGGTCGGTGAGTACACCGCGAATGCCATTCTGGCGGCTGCATTCAACAAGCCCGCAAGTGTTGTGGACGGCAATGTCGAGCGGGTGATCACACGTTTCTATCGTGTCCAGACGGCGTTGCCCAAGGCCAAACCCGAGATCAAGGTGCTGGCCGCCAGGATCGCCTGCCAGGCCCGTTCCGGTGACTATGCCCAGGCCATCATGGATCTGGGGGCGACCGTGTGTACACCCAAGGCGCCGGACTGTGACCGCTGCCCGTGGTCTGCACAGTGCCAGTCCAGAGCGGAGGGCGATGTCCTTCGTTATCCGCTCAAGGACAAGAAGAAGCCCAAACCCGTGCGCCGGGGTTTTGCCTGGCTGGTGCGGCGCGGCGGGCAGGTCTGGTTGCGAACCCGTGCCGACAAGGGTCTGCTGGGCGGCATGCGAGAGGTCCCGTCAACTGAATGGAAGACAGGCAATCCTGACTGGACGCCTCCTTTTGAGATGGGCTGGAGCGGACGTGGCGAGGTGAAGCACGTCTTCACCCATTTCGAACTGCGCCTGGCCGTTCAGGAGGCCGCCGCGCCCGCGGGATGGTCACCGCAAACGGGTGACTGGGTGACGGAAAACCAGCTCGACCAGCAAGCCCTGCCCAGCGTCATGCGCAAGGTGCTCGCCACACGCAGCATCACCGGCGGCTAGTCGGCGCCCAGGGCCGCCAGCATTGCATTGAAGAAGTCTGCTGCGTTGAGCGGTTTGGACGCGAAGGCATTCATGCCCGCGTTTCGGCAGGCGCGGGCGTCTTCCTCGGTGGCATTTGCGGTCAGCGCGATGATGGGCAATTTTGCCTTGTCGGTCTCGAAGGCGCGGATCTGGCGCGTCGCTTCAAGCCCGTCCATGACGGGCATACGCATATCCATCAAAACCAGGTCGACATCTTCCTTGAGCGCCGCTGCAACGCCCTGCCTGCCGTCATGCGCCTCGGTGACCTTGGCCCCCAGGGGTTTGAGAAAGGCCTTGGCCACTTCGCGATTGATGAGATTGTCCTCGACCAGCAGGATGGCCCGGTTGTGCAGGGAGGCATAATGCGGATCCCTCGCCAGCTCGACGGGTTTCTGCGCCACCGTGTCCGGCTTGGTACGCGTCTCTTCCGCGGTCAGCAGGAATTCGAATGTGAAGATGGAACCTTTGTCCGGCGCCGAGTGAACGCGGATATCACCGTCCAGCAAGCGCGCCAGATTACGCGAGATGACCAGGCCCAGCCCGGTCCCGCCATAGCGCGTGGAGATGGACGCATCGGCCTGTTGGAAAGGCGCAAACAACTTGTCTGTCACCTCTTCGCTCATGCCAATGCCGCTGTCTTCCACCTGCACGCTAATGAGATGTCCGGCCTTGACCGGCCGCGCGCTGGCGCGTGTGGTGATGCTGCCGGTATCCGTGAACTTGATGGCGTTGGAGAGCAGGTTGGACAGGCATTGGCGCACACGGTGTGCATCGACCAAACCACTGTCCGGAAGTGTGTCGTCCAGCTGCAAGAGAAAATTCAGCCCCTTGTCCTTGGCCTGGGCGGCGAAGAGGGCGTGAATGTCGCGCAATAATTGTGGCAAACGGGTCTGGGTGGGTGACATTTCCAGTTTGCCGGCCTCGATCTTGGACAAGTCGAGGATATCGCTGAGCAGGAGGGTTAGCGTCTCGCCGGACGCCTGGATCATCCTGGCCTGTTCCTTCTGGCCAGGCTCGATGAGGTCAGATTCCAGCGCCTGCGCCAGGCCGTAGATGCCATTCAGGGGCGTGCGCAGTTCGTGGCTCATATTGGCGATGAACTCACCCTTGGCCTGGTTAGCCTTCTCCAGCTGCCGCGTTCGCGCCTCCACGCGGTCCTCGAGCTCGTTGAGCAATTCGCGATTGCGGAGGTCCTGATCGGCCAGTGTCCGGGCGAGGGTGCCTATCTCGTCTCTTCGCGCGGCGAGGATATTGGTCTGCCCGGACGTCGTTGGGTCTTCGGAGTGCTGCGATGAAAACCGACGGGTGAGTACGCTCAGAGGATTGATGACATGGCGGCGGAAATACCAGAGCAGAAAAAGCGCCTGCATGGCCACACCAACAATCGCAAGGGCGAGGATCTTACCCGTCTCCCGAATGGCTTCCGCTCTCAGCGCGCGACGGTCCAGCAGCGTGATGAAGAACCAGTCCGGCCCCTCCATTCGGGAATAGCCAACCAGCCACCTGCCATCTGAACTGGTCAGGGCGCCGGAGCCGAGGCCGGTCGCAACGATGCTTTGATGAATGGCACGGGTATCAAGCGTCTGTGAGGTTGCGTCGACCAGGTCCTGGGTAATGGCGCCATCCAGCAAGGAGCGATGCGCAATCAGCTGTCCACTGCGATTGATGAACAGGTTCTGGCCGCCCGGAAGTGTGTCGGACATCGCCTGGCGAAAGTGGTCTTGCAGCGGAATTGTTGTTCCGAACGCTCCGACATGCGCGCCATTGACCCGGACCGGTGTGAAACACCCTGTCGTCAGAGTTTCCCGATTCTGGATGAATGCCAGCTGTGAGAGTTCGTCGCAAACGAACAGTCCGTCCGGATTGTTTTCCGGCTCAACCAGGCGTGTGAAATTGAACGTCGACAGGTCAAAATCCGGCGGTGCCGCCTGGCGATAAAACATCATCCGGTCTTCACGGGCCGCCGCGGATATCACCAGTTCGTTTTGAGGTGTAAAGAGGTACAGGTTTTCGATGTGTTCATCGAGTAACTGACCGGCCTGGTCCACCACGTGATAAGCCGCCACCAGCAGGCGTTTCCGTTCGATCGTTAACGGGCTATTGGAGCTCATGAAGGCCGCGACGCCGACATGGTAGTTTCCCGTCTCGTCGACATAGCCATCGAAGAGCGCATCGCTTGACCGTCTCGTCCCATCTTCTGCAACAGGGAATAGACGGTCGAAAAATGCGTCGACATCAGCGTCGTCGAGCGATTCGAGGCGCGGTTCCAATGCGGCCCGAGCCGTGGCTTGGGCGTGCTGGATTTCCAGGAAAAGATTGTTGGAACGGAGCGCTCGCTCGGAAATGTACATCTCCAGCGATTGGGTTTGCTGATCCTCGATATCCCGCCAGAACCCGGCGGCAACAAGGACGGTCGCGACCACGGAAAGAGCAAGTGTGGACAGCAAAATCGTCGTGACAATGCGAACGGTAATCGATCGGTTCATGGCTATCCCCTACCCCTGCCATATTGATCGAGCTGTACTGGTACGATCGACTAGTTCTCCAGTGTTGCTCTGACTTCCGACCGCAGCACATCAATCGGTGCCAGGCCCTGCTTGGTGCGGACATGCCAGTAGGTCCAGCCGTTACAGCTAGGCGCGGCCTGAAGCTGGGCGCCGACCTGGTGGATCGAGCCCGCGCGGTCGCCGGCGATCAGCGTGCCGTCGGCGCGAACCCGGGCGGTATTACGACCCTTCGGGCAGTAAAGCGTATCGCCGGGCTTCACCAGGCCGCGCTCGACCAGCGCGCCAAACGGAATGCGCGGCTGGGCGCGTTTGGACTGGGTGACGTCAAGGGCTTCGCCGGCAGCAGGCTCGATCGCCAGCAGGCGCTCACGGGCGACGGCGATGTAGGTTTCATCCCGTTCCACACCAATAAAGTGTCGGCCAAGGCGTTTGGCAGCAGCGCCCGTGGTGCCAGTCCCAAAAAACGGATCGAGAACCACATCACCCGGATTGGTCGTCGACAGCAGGACGCGGTGCAAAAGCGCTTCCGGCTTTTGTGTCGGATGAGCCTTCTTGCCTTCGTCGTCCTTGAGGCGTTCACCACCGGAACAGATGGGCAGTGTCCAGTCGGATCGCATCTGAATGCCGTCATTGAGGGCTTTCATCGCGGCGTAATTGAAGGTCGGGCGCGCTTCCTTGGTCTTGGCCGCCCAGAGCAGGGTCTCGTGCGCGTTGGTAAAGCGCGTGCCCTTGAAGTTCGGCATCGGGTTGGACTTGCGCCAGATAATATCGTTGAGCACCCAGAAGCCGGCATCCTGAAGGATCGCGCCGACGCGGAAGATATTATGGTAGCTGCCGATGACCCAGAAACCGCCGTTTGGCTTCAGAACACGGCGCGCTTGCTCAAGCCACTGCCAGGTGAACAGGTCATAATCGTCAAAACCGCCGATCTGATCCCAGTCATTGTCGACGGCATCGACCTTGGAATTGTCCGGGCGATGCAGGTCGCCGCCAAGTTGGAGGTTGTAGGGCGGGTCAGCAAAAACGAGGTCAACGCTTTCATCGGGAAGCGTTTTCATCACTTCCACGCATTCGCCTTCGAGGATCTGATCGATCGGCAGCTGACCCATAACGCAAAACTCCACCCGCTTGTATCACGGTCCGTTTTCCGCTTTTAGGGCTAACGGGGCGTTAATCCTGAATCAAGTTATCCACAATGATTCGCAGTCTGTGTCTGGCGGGATTCGTACGCCTTGCGAACCGGAGCATAGCTCATCCGGTGGATCGGGCAGGGGCCCAGACGGTCCAGCGCCTCGCGGTGCATGAGACTGGGATAGCCCTTGTGCCTGGCAAATCCGTATCCTGGAAAACGGGCATCCGCGCGTATCATCAGATCGTCACGGACAGTCTTGGCGATGATCGACGCCGCACCTATAGCGGCCACCTTGGCATCACCCTTGACGATTGCGCTGGCAGGCCAGGGCAGGTGTTCCGGAACGCGATTGCCGTCGATCTGGATCTCTTCCACCGCCACACCCAGATCGAGAACGGCCCGGCGCATGGCAGCCATGGTCGCATGCAGGATGTTCACTCTGTCGATCTCGGCGGGTTCGGCAATTCCAATACCGACATGTGCGCTGTTGATGATATCGAGAAACAGGGCGCGGCGTGTCTTGTCCGAAAGTGCCTTGGAATCTCCCAACCCCTTTATGGGACGCGCAGGATCAAGCGCCACGGCAGCGGCAATGACAGGCCCTGCGAGGGGCCCGCGGCCGGCTTCATCAACGCCGGCGAGTGGCAAAGTCGAACCAAAATTCATCGCGTTAAGCTAAAATCCAAGATTTTGTGTGAGCATCCAGATCATAAGGTGGATAGACCGAGTCAAAAGACGTGAAAGAAGTAATGGTCAATTCGGCCGCAGTACACGATGTGTGGCTGCTGGGGGTTGCTGCTCTGTTGAGCCTGGTGTGTGCGGTCGCTGCGATCGCCGCCGTTCGGCGCATTCTCATTCTGGAGGATGAGCGCCGTCTGGTCTGGCTTACGGTTGCAGGTTTCCTGACAGGCATCGGTAGCTGGGGCGCGGGCTTCGTCGCGATGATGGGCTTCAATGCCGGCGTCACCATCGCGTTCGACCCCTTTCTGGTGCTCTACTCATTCCTGGTTGTCGTCGGCATGGCCTGTGCCGGCTGGACCGTGATGACTTTCCTCAAACACAAGCTGGGGTCAATGATCGGTGGCGCGACCGTGGGCGCCGGCGCCGCGGCGATGATCTATTTCAGCCTGAACGCCATAACCGCTCCGGTTCCGGTTGGCTGGAATGAGGTCGTGGCGTGCATTGGCATGGCAACCGTCGTCGTCGCGACCATGGCCAGCGCCCTGACGGCATCACGCGTGAGCGGGATTGTCGGCCTGGGCCTCGCGGCGGTGTTGCTGGCGAGTGTGCCCTTGATCGCTTATCTCACTCTGACCAATGCGCTGGAGGTCAGCCAGGCGGAGCTGACGCATATGCCCAAGCTCGAGACCGCACCCAAACTGATGGGCCTGACGGTCGCGCTGGGAATTCTGCCCATTGCCGGGCTCGGATTGAGTTTCGCTCTCTTCGATTTGCATATTGGCAAGCGCCGTGAAGCTGAGGGCCAACGTATCAACGCATTGGCAAATTCGACCTTTGAAGGCCTCGTTCTGGTCCAGGACGGGCGGATCGTCGAAGCCAATGAGCGTATCTGCGAGATCATCGGCCTGAAAAAGGAAGACCTGATCGACATGCCGCTCTGCAAGGTCGGCCTGGACGAGAATTCTGTTGCGGTTTTGCAGCGACTGCAATGCGGCGACAAGTCGTCTTGCCGTCTGCGGTCGCGCAGCGAGCAGGTCATCACGGCCCAGGTCAGCTGTCGCCAGATCGAATACCGCGACAGGGACAGTCTGATCATTGCCTTCCGTGACATTTCCAGCGAGGAGCGTTCGCGTCAGCGCATCATGCACATGGCGCATCACGATACGTTGACTGGCTTGCCCAATCGTCTGCGTTTCCGGGAGTGCCTGGAGAACGAGCTGACGATGGCTTGGGGCAATCATACCGAAGTCGCGCTGATGTTCTTCGATCTCGACCGGTTCAAAGAGGTCAATGACGTGCATGGTCACGCCGCGGGCGATGAATTGCTCAAGAGAGTAGCCGAGCGAATGCAGCATGCCTTGCCCAAGGGCGCCGTCGCGGCCCGCCTGAGCGGTGATGAATTCGCCGTCATCCTGCCTGACGTGGAATCGCGCATGGCTGCAAACGCGGTTGCCGAGCGGGTCGTCGCGTCAATTGGATCGCCGGTCACGATTGGCACGGTGAATCTCAATGTCAGCGCATCCGGTGGTGTTACCCTCTTCCCGTTGGATGGCGAGGACCTGGACCGGCTGATGAACCAGGCCGATCTGGCGCTCTACAAGGCCAAGCATCTGGGGCGCAATTGCGTGTGCGATTTCGATCCGAAAATGGGTCGGGAGCTGCAGGAAAAACGCATGCTGGAATCCGATCTGGCAATGGCGATCGAGGATGAGCTTCTGGATTTGCATTTCCAGCCGCAATGCCACCTTGGTACAGGTGAGATCCGGGCCTTTGAAGCGCTGGTGCGCTGGGAGGACGAGGTTCGCGGCTTTGTTTCGCCGGCCGAGTTTGTGCAGCTGGCTGAGGAAAGCGGGCAAATCCTCAAACTGGGGCAATGGGTTCTGGAAACAGCCTGTCGGGAAGCGGTTTACTGGCCCGAGGGCCAGCGTGTCGCGGTCAATGTTTCGCCGGCCCAGTTCAAACAGGGTAACTTCATCCTTTCCGTTGAGCGTGCGTTGGCCAAGTCGGGCCTTGAACCGCACCGGCTGGAGATTGAAATCACAGAAGGCGTCGTCATTGATGACGAGGCACGGGCACTGACATTGATGCGCCGTCTCAAGGATCTGGGTGTTGGCCTGTCGATGGATGATTTCGGAACGGGTTACGCCTCGCTGAACTATCTGCGCGCCTTTCCGTTCGACAAGATCAAGATCGACCGTTCGTTTATCTCCGGTCTGCAGAACGAGCCGGAGGCGCAGATCATTGTCGCTTCGACCATTGAGCTGGCGCACCAGCTGGGCATGAGCGTTGTCGTTGAAGGTATCGAGGACCTCGACGAGATGTCAGCCCTTGGCTATCAGCCTGAAGTCCTGATCCAGGGTTATCTGCTGTCTCGCCCACTCACGCGTGGTCAATTGCCGGAATTCCTCAAGAATCCGCCGGACCTGGCAGCACGGGCTGCCGATCACCTGTGTGAGCAATTATCGCACAATTGGGGCGGTGGCGCTGCTTAAAACAGCCCGGGCTGTTCTGGCGTGCCCAGAGGGCGTTCAAAACGGGAGAAATCCAGCTCTTTCTGGCGCATATCCAGCTTGTAGCGGCGCATGGCCGCGCGAAAGCGTTTGGAGATCATTTCGGCGAAGGGCCCCTGGCCACGGCCGCGTCGCATCCACGTCGGGTCGTAATCCCGCCCGCCGCGCATCTGGCGCATCAGTGAGATCACGCGACTGGCGGCATCGGGGCGTTTCTCGGCCAGCCATTCACGGAACAGGTCGCGGATCTCCATCGGCAGCCGCAGCACGACATAGCCTGCGCTGATCGCGCCGGCATCGGCCGCCTGTTCGAGCAGGGGTTCGATCTCTCGATCATTCAAGGCCGGTATGATGGGCGCCATCATGACTGTCACAGGCAAGCCCGCACTGGCCAGCCCCTCGATGGCTTTCAGCCGTCGGTGCGGGGCAGCGGCGCGCGGTTCCATGTCGCGCGCCAGCTTGCGGTCGAGTGTGGTCAGTGAAATCGCGCCCTTGGCCAACCCCTGTTCCGCCATTGGGCCGAGAATGTCGAGGTCGCGCAGGACCAGGGCGGATTTGGTAATGAAACTGACCGGGTGTTTGTAGCGCGCGAAAACCTTCAGGATGTCGCGGGTGATTTCCAGTCGTCGCTCGACCGGCTGCCAGGCATCGGTATTGGCACCAATGACAATCGGTTTGGGATTGTAGCCAGGGCGGTTGAAGAATTGCTCCAGCAGTTTGGCGCCGTCCGGCTTGGTAAAAATCACGCTTTCAAAGTCGAGCCCCGGCGAATAGCCCCAATAGGCATGGCTCGGCCTCGCGTAACAATAGATGCAACCGTGCTCGCAGCCCCGGTACGGGTTGATCGATTGGTCGAAGGATATGTCCGGTGACTGGTTGGTTGCGATGATGGACCGTGAGGCATCCTTCACCACCGTTGTACGCAGCGCACTGACCTCCTCTCCGTCCACACCCCAGCCGTCATCGAAAGCCTCTCGCTGGAAGGCTTCGTATCGACCCGTGAGGTTAGACCGAGCACCCCGACCCCTGATGCTGGTTCCCGGGGCGACGGGGGCCTCATCCGAGGTCGTGGTGTGGGCGATTAGGGCGTAGCCGCTGGGGCGCTCGGTCATGAGCTGGACTATGACTCAGATGCAGAACAAAGCAAGAACATTTTTCCGGAAATCATCATTTTTTCGGATTTTGTTCGCTCGCGCGCTTGCCTGTGAATGATGAAGGGGATTTAAGATGAAAAAATCAAATAGGACATATATTACGTAATGAGTGACATATTGAGTGGAAAAGAGGAAAGCGACTTCATCGACGCACCTGAATATGCAGTGCTTCCGCATCATTTGCGGCGCCTGCTCGACACGCTTCTGAAGTGGGAAAGCGAGCGGGCCGAGCAATTGCGGGTCACTGTTCCCCTGAAGACGCATTCGATGATGGTTTTGCTGGCCCGGCGAGGGCCGATGAAGTTGGGGCAGGTGGTGGAGCAGCTCCGCCTTTCACGCCCCTTGATCGTAAAGTTCGCCGATGCGCTGGTCGGAATGGGAATGGTCACCGAGCAACGACCAAGTTCCGATCGGCGTGTGCGAATGCTGGATCTGACCGAGGCCGGTCGGGCCGAAGTGGCTCGCATCGAAGCGTTTCACGTCGAGGCGCGTGAGCGATATCGCGGGCTTGGCCAGGCGCTCAATTCGGATCTGCTCGATCTTGTCACACAGGCGCGAAAACGCGTTGAAACATGGGAATAGGCCG
>CBFHQE010000020.1:26759-28507 GCA_965657935.1 Maricaulis sp.
TCCGGTCATGGCAGGAAGGGTCCTCCGGGATGTTGAACAAGTTTTTTGCAGGCGCCGCCATCGCGGCGATGATGGTGTCCACAGCGGCGAGTGCACAACAGGTGCCCGATTGGCAGGCGGAGATTTTCGATCAGCTGCCCCAGATGCTGGAAGAGGGATATATCTACGAGGATGTCGGAATGTCGCTGGCGGCCAGCGTGCGCGAGATGTCGTCGGATTTTGCCCATCTTGATACGCAGGACGAGTTCATTTCCGCCGTCAATCACGAGCTCTACGCGCTGTCCAATGACGCGCACCTGACGCTCCGTTACCGCCCGGCGACAGAGGCCGGGAATACCCGGCGCCGCCGACCGTCCAATTGTGCGACCGGTGACATCACCTGGCGCATAGAGGCAGACAATATCGGATATATCTCGGTGCCGCGCATCCAGGGCGATGAAGCATATCGTGCGGGTTTCGATACGGCGATGACGGAGCTGACAGATGCCGACGCCATTATCCTGGACGTGCGCAATAATTGTGGTGGCGACCCGCGTACGCTGATCCATTTTGCCTCGTGGTTTTTTCGCGAGCCAACACATCTGACCTCGACTGAAGGTCGGGACCGGCCCACGCGCGAACGCTGGACTTCGGACGATGTTGCCGGCGCGCGTTATGCGGACCGACCTCTGGTGATCCTGACCAATGAGCGCAGCTTCTCTGCCGCTGAATCCTTCACTTTCGGCATGAAGATTTCCGGCCGGGCAACGGTGGTCGGAGAAGCGACCGGCGGCGGCGGCCACTGGGGGCAGGAATTGCGCTTGAGCGATGAATTGGTTGTCTTCATGCCCCAGGGGCGGACCTACGATCCGCGCACCGGCCTGGGCTGGGAAGCACAGGGTGTTCAGCCGGATATCGTTACATCGTCTGATGAGGCGCTAGCGGCTGCGCTGACGTATCTCGCAGAGCTCTAATCGCTCAAGCGGGTGATGGCGGCTGGATGGAGACATGCTGGCGGTCAAACGCGCTCAAACCGTCAAACAGGGCCCGCATCATAGCCGGTTCGCCGGGCCAGGAGCCTAACCCGCTGGCGATGCCTGACCGGTCCAGCCGAAACGCCTGGGTCTCGCCATTTTCGAGCGTGTGTCGCCACAGCTCCTTGGTGAGGGCCGGGCTTTTTCGTTCGATCGCCTGATAAAGTGCACGATACAGGGGCGCCAGGCCGGCTGGAGCTGTCAGATAGAGTTTTTCCAGCTCCTTGAGCAGTTTCTGGTCACTCATCTGGCGGGGCAGGTATCGGCCGGAGTTCGTCTTGGTTTCGATCAGACACGCCTGCCAGCCGCGATCCGTGTGTTTGACGAAAATACCGTCAATGCCCTGCGGCCCGCTGACCTTGCCATTGATCGACCACCAGCCGCGAGCGGTCATTATCATGGCCGTCAGGATCTCGCCGAAATTGCCCTGATCGTTCGAGCGTACAAAATCGACATGCCGAATGGGTTTGAACTGCGCGGTGAAACCGCTTCCGGGTTCAAACGCCAGCACGTCCCGGCGATGATTGAAGGCGAGGTCGAGCCCCAGGCGCACCAGGCAGCCGATCGGCAGCGCGAATGTCAGTGCCAGCAGGCCACGCCAGAAAAACTCACTCATCACCTGAACCCTCGTCCACTCGGGAGAGGCTAACCTCTGTTCAGTTTCGCATCCAGGGAGAGCAGGTCCTGCCAGGCCTTTTTCTTCGAGGCGGGCTGGCGCAGCAGGAATGAGGGATG
>CBFHQE010000021.1:0-27664 GCA_965657935.1 Maricaulis sp.
CTTCATCGGTGTTCGTCAGAAGGATCGGAGCCGATTCTTCCAGCTCGTTCATGTTCGGGTAGATCACACGACCATCAGGTGCGACACCAACGAACTCCTGCAGGTCAGCGCGCTGCCAACCGAGGTTCACGAAGTGCAGCTGGTTGTGAGCTTCGGAGTGAACGTACTGAGCCGTGACACGGTAGTCATCACCCAGACCCCAGCGATCGAGGTTCAGGTTGTACTCACCAACGAGAGCGAAGCGCCACTGGCCCGGGATCTCGAAGTCCGGACCGAAGACGCCGAATGCCGGAACAAAACGACCGTTTGCGTTTGCAGCAGCGTCAGCAATTTGCGTCAGAGCTGCAGCCGGGATCGTGTTGCCCTGGATGCCCGCGAGCGGGTCGATAGAACCGCGGAAGGTCAGCGGAACGAAGCTGTTGGCCAGGAAGACGGCCGGAGAACCGCCAGAGAACAGGCCAGCACCACCGCGAACGGTCAGGCGGTCGTTTACAGACCAGTTGAAGCCAACACGCGGCAGCAGGATGTCAACGCCGTCGAGATTGTCACGACCGGAGATGCCATAGAGTTCCTGGAAGCTACGGCGGTCGCCGTTGTCCAGAACTGTATCCAGACGCTCCGGAGCCAGCTGGTCCTGGGAGATACGCTCGTAACGCAGACCGTAATTGATCTCGAAAGTCGGCGACACAGCCCAGGTATCTTCCGCGAAGAAAGACCACAGCTCGTAGGAGTAGTTGGTGATGCCGTCAGCAACATTACCGGACGCCGGCAGGTCGACGAAGAAGTCGGAAGCCAGCTGATCAGCGTAATCGGAGATGCTGTCGAAAACGGCGACGCCGGAAGAACCCGGTACGAAAACGTTCAGGACCGAGTAGTCCTCGTAACGCATGCCGAAGGTGATGTTGTGATCACCCCAGGCGTAGTTACCCTGGGCGTAGATCGTGAACAGCTCGTCATCGATGGCGTTACCCTGGTCGAAACGATCCGGGCCGAGGAAAACGCTAACCGGCGAGGTACCAACCAGCGCAGCACCGTCGAGACCGTTCGCAGCGAACCACGGGTCAGCACCGTCGATGTCACGGATGTTGAAGCTCATGAAGTCAGAGCCGGACGGGCCGCCAGCCTGGCCAAGCGGCGTACGACGCTGCTGAGTTTCACGAGAACCAACGCGAACCAGCGTGGAGAAACGATCGGTCCAATCGGACAGCAGCTCGAAGGAGTACTGGTCGGTGGAGACGGTCTCGTTACGCGTCGCGGTCGGGAAATCGAATGAACCGGTGCTAGCCAGCTGACCTTCGTCGAGGGTCATGTAGGTGAAGGTCGCACGATGGTCATCATTGATGTTCCAGTCGAACTTCGTCAGCAGACGCTCGGTCGTCTCAGCATCGCTGGACAGCGTCTTCTCGCCCGGGTCATAATTGTAGGTGTTCTGCGTCAGGGTGCGGATCGCGTCGAAGAGACCGATCTGGGTGTCGCCCAGGTTCGGGTTCTGCGGAGCCGTACGCTCGAATTCCGAGTAGTTCACGAAGAAGAACAGGCGATCTTCAACGATTGGACCACCGATGTTTACAGAGATTTCTTCTTCTTCGAACGTGCCCACGTCGTAGTCACGACCGAAGGCGCGATCGCCAACCAGGTCGCTTTCAGAGCGGTAGTAGCCCAGAACGCCATCAAATTCGTTGGAACCGGAACGGGTCACAACGTTGATGGAACCACCCTGGAAGCCATTGTTCAGGACAGAGAAGTCAGCAACCGTAACGGAAACGGACTCAATCGCATCCAGATCAACCGGCGGGCGCTGAGACGGGAAAACACCGTCAGAATTGATGCCGAACTGCTCGCCGATTTCGATGCCGTCGAGGTTCAGAGCGTTGAAGTTGGTACCAACGCCAGCGATGTTGAGCTCACCATTGCCGTTGGAGTTGACCAGCGGGTCACGCGCCAGGATGTCGGTGAAGTCGCGATTGACCGTCGGCTGTACTGCCAGGTCCGCTGCGGAGAACACAGAACCGACGCCCGTATCCAGCGTCAGGGTGTCGAGACGCTCACCACGAACCGTGATGATGTCCGTCGTTCCGCCAGAGGACAGGGACACACGCATCGGAGCCTGGGAACCAATGGCGAGATTGATGTCTTCCAGAACAGCCGGCTCATAGCCTTCCGCCTGGATGATGACACGGTAAGGGCCACCAACACGCAGGTTGGTTGCGCTGAAGGTACCGTTTGCGCTGGACTGGACCGTCGACGTGGAAGCGGTCGGCAGGTGTACGATGGTGACAGATGCGTTGGAGAGCGGTGCACCTGTTTCAGAAGTTACAGAACCACGCAGCGTCGACGTTGTCTGCTGAGCGTAGACGGCAGCGGGAGCTGCTGCCAGCAGAGCGACTGTCGCCGCGCTGAATGCTAATTTTTTTGTAAAAGACATTTGGATGTCCCCCAATAGAACGACCAACGAGGGCGAGCGCCCTCTTTAACGAAGCACGGGCCTCGAACGCCGGCTGTTAGAAGAATCCAAGACGTGGGCGTGAAGCTTTTGTGACCCCAAAAAGGGCGTCACAAACACGTCACATTACGAGCAACCTCGAAACTTACCAGATCTTGTTCAATGCGACGCTCAATAACAACATTTTGTGCACTGCTATGCGCCGGTGATATTTATGCGACAGTTTCATGAAACTGGACATCAGACCGAAACCGCCTAGGCTGCGGCGAAAATGATACACTATTCAGCTGGACCTTTCTGAACATGGCCCCGACCGAGTCCCCCAACCAAGAATCACGTTGGATGCAGTTCACTGTGATCCTGATCACGGTCGCGGCAGGGGTCCGCCATTTTACCCTCGCTTTCAACCCGCTCGAACTTCATGCGGACGAGACACAGTACTGGGTCTGGTCACGCAATTTCGATTGGGGATATTTCTCCAAGCCACCGCTTATTGCCTGGCTGATCGCGGCCAGCACAAGCCTGTTCGGCGACACGGATTTTGCAGTTAGGCTGCCCGCTCCCCTGCTCAATATTGCCACGATGAGCTTCCTCTTTCTGGCAGCGCGCCGCCTGTTCGATTCTCGAACGGGATTCTGGGTGGTCCTGGTCTTCACGACCCTGCCGGCAATCTGGGTGTCCAATGCCGTCATCTCGACAGATACGCCAATGATGGTCGCCTGGACCGGCGCTCTCTATTGTCTCGTCGCGCTGCGCCAGAACGCCAATTGGGGGCACGCAATTGGCCTGGGGGTCGCGATCGGGCTGGGCCTGATGGCCAAATACGCGATGATCTATTTTGTCATCGGCACGGGTCTGGCGCTCGTCCTTGATCGTCCAGCGCGTCAGGCTTTGCTGTCCTCAAAGGGCATGGCAGCGGCCGCGCTGGCTATCCTGATCTGGTTGCCAAACCTGCTCTGGAATGCAGCCAATGACTTCGCCACGGTGTCCCACACGGCAGCCAACGCAAATTGGGGCGGGCCGCTTTTCCATCCGGACGAAATGCTGGATTTCCTGTCGTCCCAGCTCGGCGTCTTCGGGCCGATTCTCTTCGTGGTGCTGATCGTCATCCTCTTTCGCACCCTGCGCCAGCGCAATGCAGATCATCCGGACGCTCTCTTCCTGGCGTTGTTCATATTGCCGCCCTTGATGACGGTCTCCCTCCAGGCGCTCATTTCCCGCGCTCACGCAAACTGGGCCTTTTCCGCCTATGCGGGCGCCGCATTGCTCGTCACCTGGTGGCTGCTGCAGGGCCCGGCCTGGCGTCGCACGGCGCTTTATGCGTCGATTGGCCTGCATACGCTGCTTGGCGTATTCGCCATTGCGGTCGCCTCCAGCTCATCTCTCACGGAAGCGGTGGACCTGGCCAATTCCACCAAGCGTATCCGCGCCTGGCAGGAAACCGCTGATGAAATAACCCGCTATGGCATGGAGCGCGACTACGCTGTCATTGCCTTCGACAATCGCAACGTGTTCCACCAGATGCAGCGCTATGCCGGAGAGCTCGAACGCCCGCTGGCCATGTGGCTGCGTTACTCTGGCCCCGTAAACCATGCCGAGCAGGGCTGGCCGCTGGCGGAGAATTTTGAGGGCGACATCCTGATCATCTCAGAACGTCCACGCGAAGTGCCCAGAATGCGCGAGGATTTCGCCAATTTCGACCACGTCGCTGATCTCGTCATACCACTGGATGGTGACAAGACCCGGGAATTCACCCTGTGGCGTGCATCCGGACACCAGCGAGTGACGCGGGATGTGGCTTATGAGGATCGCTGGACGGCTGTCGACGCTGCAAGAGACGGGCGCTAGCCCCGCTCCTCCGGCAGGTTCAGCGCGATCGTCAGGTTCTGCAAGGCCTGAACAGCGGCACCCTTGAGCAGATTGTCCAGCGTCGCAACGACGACCGCTCGACGCCCGTCATCAGCGAGCTGAAAACCACCGAGCGTGATGCCGGGACGACCCGCACCATCAATCACTTCAGGAATGTCCTCGACCAGTTCGACCAAGGCCTCATCGGCATAGAATTCGGCATAGGCCTGTCCAAGCTCGTCAGCACTCATGGCCTCGGAAAACTCGAGATGCACCGTGGCGACGATGCCGCGGAAAAAGGCGGCCACATGGGGCGTAAAGCGGACGTCGACGCCCAGATGACGGCTCATTTCCCGCTCGTGGATATGCCCGGCGAGGGCATAGGGCATGAGATTGTCCTTCAAGGCATCCAGGTCATTCTTGCGCGACGGCGTGGTGCCAGCACCGGAATAGCCCGAGACACCGAACACGTGAGCAGGAGCGTTGAGACATTGCCGGATCGGAGCAATCGCCATCTGACCCGCCGTCGCATAACAGCCCGGATTGGAGATCCGGCGTGCCCTCGCCAATGCCTCGCGGCCATAGACTTCCGGCATGCCGTAAGTCCAGCGGTCGTCAAAGCGATAATCAGCCGAGAGGTCAACGATCACCGGAGCAGATCCGGCCGCGTCTATGGCCGCGACAAAACCGGCTGCTGCTCCGTTGGGCAGCGCCAGGATTACCGCATCCACGTCACGTGAAGCCACATCTGCCGGGGCCAGCGCCTCGAAGTTAAGCCCATTTCTGACTTCCGGCGCCATCTGTGCGACAGCTTGGCCAGCAAATTCACGGGAACTGGCAAAGACCAGTTCCACATCGTCCCGTCCGGCGATCAGACGCAGCAGCTCTCGTCCGGTGTGGCCGCGGGCTCCGACCAGTCCAATCCGCGCACTCATGATGTCGTCGCCAGTGTGGCCGGCAGGGCGAGCGCCTGATCCAGTACGGGCTGAAGCTCGGCCATGGACCGCTCCCCCCGCCAGAACACCGTCCACTCCCCCTGTCGGACAGCGCCGGTGCACTGATCGAAATAGAACCCGTTGACCGGATTGTCAGTGCGCGAACGCCAGACCAGCTCCGGCGCGTAGTCGACAAGCCGCTGCCAGACCGCGCGACCCAGGCCTTCGCCCCGCGCTTCGTCCAGCACCGCAAACTTGTCGAGATAGATGGAACCGGCGAGCCGCGTCGTCAGTGCCGCCGCCCGATAGTTCTCTGTGACCAGGGCATGATCAAGATCAAGCCCATCCCAGTAGCCGGCGACTGTGGGTCGACCGAAAGCCTGGGTGACCAGACCCTCCAATCGGGTCATGTCCAGCGCAGTCTTGTCATCCAGGGCAAAGATACGCTCACCCCGCCGCACCAGCGTACCGGCACCGGCATGGGTGAAGAGCTCACTCGCCAGGGCCCGGGGCTTGGTGATGGAAACCGAGCTCGACAGGGGCAGGCTTTCCAGCAGCCGCTTGATCTCGTCGATCTTGAGCTGCATGCCGCCGGACACCCAGTCCGCCGCGACGATGCGTTCATAGTCGGTGGCGAGATTTATGGACGAGATGATGTCACCCTCAGCGTCCAGCAAACCACCCGTGCCCGTCAGGAAAACGACTTTGTAGGGCTGCAGCGCCTCCACCAGGGCCCGCACCGCGCTGTCCGCGTTCACATTGACCAGCTTGCCGTCCGGCGTCTCACCCAGACAGGCCAGAATGGGCGCCTGACCGGCACGCGCGGCGGCTGCGACGAGGTCAAGACGAACTTTCGTCGGCTCTCCGACACGGCCCAGCCTGGCCTCATCGATCAGCTCAGCCTCGAAGACGCCGCTGGGAATGGCAGCGGCCTGGCCGCCGGCCGCGCGAACGCCATCAACAATCGCCAGATTGGCCCGGGTCAGCGTCTCGCGGATCACCGGAACGACGCTTTCGCGGGTCACCCGCAGACCGTCCAGACGCTCGGTCTCGATGCCTGCCGTTTCCAGCGCTTCATCCAGCTGCGGCCCCCCACCATGGACGACGATGGGCGACAGCCCTACCGATTGCAGGAAGGCCAGCGAGGCGGAAAGCGCTTCCAGGTCGTCGCGGATGACCGCACCACCCACCTTGATGACGGCAAAACGCTCCTGGTCCAGGCCAGAAAAACGGCTTAGATACTCACGGATTTCCTTGCCGTCCCGCATGTGGGAGAGCAACTGGACAATCGTCTGCCGAACTTCGGAGAAATTCTCGCTCATCACAGCCCTCCCTGATTGGCGAGGGTTTCCATGACAGCCTTCTGCACGTGCAAGCGGTTTGCCGCCTCCTCAATGCCCAGAAAGGCCGGACTGTCGACGACGGCATCGGCGATCTTCACATTGCGGCGCATCGGCAGACAATGACTGACAACGCCATTATCGGTCATCGCCATTTTCTCCGGTGTGATCATGAAGTCCGAGCCCCTGGCACGCAGAGGGGCTTCGTCCTCCCAGTTGCCGTAATACGGCAACGCGCCCCAGCTTTTGGCGTAAACAACATTGGCACCGGAATAGGCCGCTTCAACGTCCGTCGTCACGGACAGGCTGGCCCCTGCATCACCGCAGAATTTCTCTGCCGCCGTCATGTACCGCTCGTCCAGGCGATAGGCCTCATCCGGTACCAGCATGCGGACATTCATCCCGAACTTTGACGCGATCAGCAGGGCGGAATTCGCGACGGCTGTGTTGAGCGGCTTGGGATGGGGCACCCAGGTCAACAGGAAGTCCTTACCTTCGACCGAACCCATGCGTTCCTGCAGGGCCAGCATCAACGCCAGCTCCTGACACGGATGCACGATGGTCTCCATATTGATGACCGGCACTGTCGCGTGTTTCGCAAAAGCCGAGATCATCGGATCCTCGCGCTCAGCGCGCCAGTCCTTGAACTCCGGAAAACAGCGAATGGCAATCAGATCGACATAGCTCGACAGGACACGGGCCGCCTCGCGAACGTGCTCCTCTTCAGACCCGTCCATGACCGTGCCGTCGGAAAACTCCAACGGCCATGTCGCGCCCTTGGCGTCCAGGACAATGGCGTGTCCGCCCATCTGATGAGCCCCGATATCAAAGCTCGATCGGGTTCGCAGTGACGGATTGAAGAACAAGAGCGCGATCGACTTTCCTTCGAGCGATCGGCTGACCGTACCGGACTTGAAGGTGGCTGCTCGGTCGAGCAGGCCCTGAAGCTCGGAACGGGACCAATCGGCTGTCGTCAGGAAGTGGCGCATTTTCTTGCCTTTTCGCGCTTGCAATAAATCAAGGTCATCGCTTAGGGGGCGCCACTGGACATGTCCAGACCCTGAACGCCTGCGGGCCGGCATGGCAGCATTGCCGCAAGGAGTGGAAATCGGCTGCGGGATGTGGAACAAGCCGAAGACGAAGGAGATCTGCATGTCCGTTCTTGCCGTTATTCCCGCCCGTTACGGTTCCACCCGTTTCCCGGGCAAACCGCTCGCGAAAATCGCGGACCAGATGATGGTCGAGCGCGTCTGGCGCATTGCCGCGGCAGCGGATGGCGTTGACCGCGTGGTGGTGGCAACGGACGACCAGCGCATCGTCAAGGCCGTCGAGGCCGCCGGCGGTGAAGCGGTCATGACAGACGAACATTGCCGCAATGGTACCGAGCGCGCGCTGGATGCGCTCAAACGCCTGAAGAGCGACGCAGAGATCATCATCAATGTTCAGGGTGATGCTCCGCTGATCCCGCCCTGGGTGATCGGCGATGTGGCCACCACCCTGCGCGATAATCCGGACATGCCGATGGCAACACCTGCCGTGGCCCTGCCCGCCGAGACCGAAGCGCGCATGCGGGTCGACAAGGCAAACGGTTCGGCCAGCGGTACTACGGTCGTTTTCGACAAGACCCTGCGGGCCATGTACTTCTCCAAGAACGTCATCCCCTTCCGTCGCAAGGCCGAGACGGGCGCGCCAGTCTTCCAGCATATCGGCCTCTACGGATATCGGCGTGACACCCTGGAACAGCTCGTCGGCCTCGAGCCCACACCACTTGAGATGACCGAAAGCCTGGAACAATTGCGGGCTCTGGAGAACGGCATCCCGATCCAGATCGTGCTGACCGATTATCGCGGCCGGTCCGCCTGGTCGGTCGACAGCCCCGAAGATGCGGTCCGCGTTGAAGAGATCATCAAACGCGAGGGGGAACTGGTCTGATGAGCAAGATCCTTCTGGCCCGGCATGGCAATACATTTGGCCCCGGCGACAAGGTCGTCTGGGTCGGTGCAAACGAAGACCTGCCGCTCGTCGAAAAGGGCGAACAGCAGGCACAGGCTCTGGGCGAAGCGCTGCGCGATGCCGGCCTGATGCCCGCCCACATCATCTGTGGCCCACTGAAGCGCACCCGGCGCGCTGCGGAAATCGTCTCCGGGCTCACCGGGTTTGGCGGCGAAGTCCAGATCGACGACCGGCTGCGCGAGATCGATTACGGCTCCTGGGGCGGCAAGTCCTGTGAGGAAATCATCGCCGCGTTCGGCGCCGAAGCCCGCGAGGAATGGGACCTCCACCACCGTCGCCCTCAGGGCGCGGACTGGTCACCAAGCGAGGAAACCCTGCAAAGCAATGCGCTGGCGTCGATGACGGCGGCGGCCGAGCTGGACGGCCTCACTGTCGTCATCACCTCGAACGGCATTCTGAGGTACATGTATAATGCGCTCTCCGGCGCTGACGCGGACGTGAAGGTAAACACGGGCAATATGTGTGCTGTCGATATCGAAGGTGGAACGGGCCGCCGACTGTTCTGGAACGAAAAGCCTGATGCCCAGCTGCTGAAGACCACGCTCCGCTGAAGGCAAAAAGAAAGCCGCCACCCAGAAGGCAGCGGCTTTCCTCGATTTCGCTGATACGCGCTTACCTCAGTTCGCGATAAACACCATCAATCACGTCTTCCAGGGCGCCCAGGCGGCTGGCGGCCTGGCTGCCACCTTCGGCGCGCGGCAGGTCCCGCGACATGCGACGAAGATCAGACGCCAGGGACCGGTTCTCCTCGCCGGCATCCAGCGCCGCGCCGGCTTGTTGCAAAGCTTCTGACAGGCTTTGTGCCGCATCAGCGCTGAGCACCTCATCACGGACCAGCTGGTCGACATAGGCCAGACCGACCACCGGGTGTTCGGGCCAGGTGACCTGGAATTGCTGCTGCGGGTTGAACATCTCGCCCTGATTGGCGAGCGCCGCGGCGGCAATCTCGTTTTCGGTCAGGAACTCGCTCGGCATGAGTGCGAACACATCCAGCCCACGAGCGATCTCTGTTCCGTAGATCCGGCCGTCATACCAGTAGGACGACCAATAACCGCCGCTGATCATCATGTCCGGATTGATGGGTCCACGATCGAAAAACGCAATCTCGTACGGATTATCGGAGTCGGTGAAGTCAATGACCGAAATACCGCCCTGGTACCAGGACTGCACGAAGATATCACGCCCCGGGACCGGCACGACGGAACCATTGTGAGCGACACAATTCTCTTCTTCAGTCTGGGCCGAGGGGATCTTGAAATAGCTGGCAAATTCCAGCTGCCCATCTTCAATATCGAAGATCGCATTGGCACCCCAGTCACTCGGATCCTGGGCCCGACAGCGCGGCCGGCCACCGCCGCCCCACTCATCGGTAAACAACACTTTGGTGCCGTCATTGTTGAACGTGGCGGAGTGCCAGTAGGCAAACCCCTGGTCGACCACGGCATCAATACGTCGCGGCATGCGCGGGTCGGAGATATCCAGGATGATGCCATTGCCGGAACAGGCCCCTGCCGCCAGATTCAGCGACGGGAAGACCGTGATGTCGTGACACTGGTCGGTGCGGCGCGTGGACTGAGTGCCGTCGCCATGGTCACCGCCGGCCCAAAGGCCTGCAATGCGGCCGGTATCATCATCGGCAAAGACCCGGGGACTGTCGACAATGCGGGAGGCGGCCGGGTTTGCGACCGGAATCTCGATCACGTCAATGCTGAACAAAGCGGTTTCTTCATCGCCAGGAAGGCCGGCCACGCAGCCCGGGAGCTCCTCTTCCGGCCGGATCGAACTGGTTCCCGAATTATAGACAATAATTGCGTCGTCATCGGCTGAGACAACCGAATGAGTATGGGATCCACGGCAAGTCTGGACAAGGCCGACCTGGCGCGGTGCGACCGGGTCGGAGATATCGAAGATGCGCACACCGCGGAAACGCTCATCGCTGACATCCTCGGTAATACCCTCACGCCCGCAATCAATACGACCACGCGTGTCCTGGACCGACATGATCATCAGGTCACCCACGATGGAGACATCTCCCTGCCCGCCAGGACAGACGATGGAGCTGAGCAGCCGCGGCTCATCTCCGGAGATGTCGTACATGTTGATGCCGTGATAATTGCCCGCCGCCAGGAGATTGCCGGCAAAGGCCATGTCGGTGTTGGAGAAGCTCAGGAAGGGTGACCGGTCACCAAAACGGCGCTCAACATCCTCGTCCGTTGCATCGGTCGGAATCTCCGGCGGCAGACCCGCAGGGTTCTCGACATCGAAAAATCCGGTTGGCTTGGGCAAGCTGGCCAGATGCGCGAGGTTGGAGATCGCTTCCTCCGCATCCCGGAAACCAGCAGAAAGACCATTGCGCGGATCTTCGGACAGGCCGGACAGCAGAGCGTTCATCCGCCGGATTTCGGCGCGTTGCTCTCCGCGCACATCATTCACAAAATCGAACAGTACCGGATCGTACGCCGAGCCGCGCTGGGACAGAAGGTGATCCACCATGTCCACGGCACCCTCGTGATGGGCGATCATCAGCTCGAGGAAGAGCGCATCAAAGGACGTTGCGCTGGCGACCGCCAGATTTTCCATTTGCTCAGGTGTCGCCATGCCGGACATGTTGTGGTGGCCTCCGCGATGCATCGCATGTGGGTCGTTGGCCGGATCAGGGGTATCCTCGCCGCGCTCACGCAACCAGGACTGCATGAAGGCAATCTCGTCTTCCTGCGAGATATCGATGCGGCTGGCGATTTCCACCAGTGACGGGTTGCTGGTGCGATCCTCAACCAGCGCTGCCATCTGTACCGCCTGGAAATGATGAAGGATCATGCCCTGCATGAAACGGACGTCATCGTCAGAATAACGGTTGGCGGCGATATCCACCGCTTCCTCGGCGCTCAGCTGACGATTGGCCTCGCCAGGAGCACCGGGCTGAACAATGGGTGCGTCCTGGGTGAAACCCGCCGTGGCGACGAGTCCGACCAGCGCGGAACCCACGAGTAATTTTGCCTTGCAGGCCATGTACATCCTCCCTCAAAAATCATCCGGGGAGAATTAGGCTGGTTGCCGTTAGGGGCAAGGTGAATCTTCGTTTAGTCTACGTGCTTCAGGAAATTCACGATCGCTGACCAGGCTTCCGGCTCTGTCATGAAGGGTGCATGACCGACATCAGGCACCTCGGCATAGGCCAGGTCCGGTTTTCGCGTCCGCATCTTGTCAACCGTTTCCAAGGTCAGCAGATCCGTGATGCCACCCCGTACAACCAGGGTCGGGATCGTCTTGAAGGGCTCCCAGAACGGCCAGAGGTCCGGCAGTTCGCCGCTCTCGCCGAATTGTTCGACGATGGCCTGGTCATAGGCCAGGTCAAAGCCGTCTTCTGTCTTGATCCAGAGCTTGCGGGCAAACCAGTCCCAGAATTCCCGATCGCCCTTGCGCTTGGGAAAGGCATCAAGATTGGACGCGATGGTCCGCTCCACCGCCTCGTCCCATGTTTTAACCGCGCCACGCGCCGAAACATTGGATTTGATGCGCTCCACACCGCCGGCATTGATCTCGACACCGATGTCGTTGATGACCGCGGCCGCCAGCTTGCCGGGCGCCAGGGTCGGCGTGATCAGGGACATCAGCCCCCCCATCGAGGTGCCAACATAGACCGCCCGGTCAATGCCGAGATGGTCGAGCAGGGCCGCCATGTCCATCGTATAGGTCGGCGGTTGATACCGCTCCGGCTGGGGATCCCTGTCGGACTTCCCACGGCCGCGTTGTGAAGCGACGATGACCCGCCGCCCCAGGGCCGCAATCTGCGGCGCCAGCTCGGCAAAATCATTCACGTTACGCGTCAGGCCATGCAGACAGAGCACGGGCAGACCCCGGACCTCGCCTTCAGACGGATAATCGCGGTAGTGGATTTCCGGACCGTCTTCGGTCCGAAAATAGTGCTCGGTGAAAGTCATCCAGCTCAGCCCCTATTCCGCTTCCCAGTCTCGCTCCAGATAACGCGACGCCCAGAACATGAAACCGGCCGCAACGAGGTAGAGCGTTGCACCAATCGCAATCGACACCCGCAGTGAACCATCACCGAAAGTCGGTTGAAGAACCGTTGAGACCCGGCCCAGCACGTAAACTCCGCCACCGATTCCCAGCAGATTGTTGATCAGCAGAAAGACGGAGGATGCACTGGTGCGCATGTGCGGAGGCACAAGATGCTGGAACGCAGAGATGACCGGCCCCAGCCAGGCGAGGCCGAGCGCGGTCGGAATGAACAGGATCATCACTGACAACATCGGGGACGGCGACATGATGCCCGCCCAGTAAAGCGGAGCACTGATCAGGAAAGCGAGCGCGGGAACGGTCGCGTAGGCGGAGCGTTTGCTCTTGCCCAGGATGTCACCAATCACACCGCCCAGGAATATCCCGAGACTACCTGCCACAAAGAGAATGCCGCCGAAGACCCAACCGGTTTCGATCAGGCTCAGCTCAAAGCTGCGAGCAAAGAAGGACGGAATCCAGAAGAAGACGCCATACCCCATCATGGACGAGGACGAAGCGCCGAACACCATCAGCCAGAAGCTCCACTTCTTGATCACCAGATCCATGAAATCACGGAAGGCAAAAAAGAACGCGCCGATCAGCAGGCCGGCGATGAAGCGTCCCGTCAACCAGGCGAGCGCTGCCGGGCCAAACCCGGCGCCACCAAAGGCTGGAATGCTCCACGTCACCAGACCCGGCAGCAACATCAGCACACCAACCCCCAGGCACAGCGGGACCACCTGCGTGGTCTTGCCGACCCAGTTTCCGGCCAGCCAGCCGGTTACCACACCGACAAGGGCGCCCGCCGCCAGAACCAGCGGTGACTGGATCGGCTCGGCGCCGAAGACGAGTGCGTTGAACAGCGAAAGAGAGCTCGGCAGGGCAAACAAGACAGCCCCCGCCATCGACAGAATGCGAACCTTGTCATCGCTGTAGGCGCCAACCGTCTGGACCGGCGAAGCCTCTACAGTCGTGCCGCCATCGAACTGTCCTCGCTTGGGCTCCTTGACGAGGAATTTGAAGACCGGCGCGAGAAAAACGCCTGCCAGACCGACAATGATGAAAGCGGAACGCCAGTCTAGGGCATCCGAAATTGCGCCACCCGCGATCTGGGAACCGGCAATCACGCCAAACGCACTGCCCACGGGGATGCCAAGTGAATAAATCGCCAGGGCGCGCGATCGTTTTTCGGGCGGATGGTAATCGGCGATGATCGTATACGCCGGAGCCACGCCTCCCGCCTCACCAACGCCGACACCGACGCGAGCCAGGAAGAGATGCATGAAGTTCTGCGCGAAGCCGCTGAGGGCCGTGAAGCCGCTCCAGATGGTCAGGGAAATCGTCATGATCCAGGTTCGATCGAGACGATCGGCGAACCAGGCGATCGGTACACCCAGTGTCGAGTAGAGCAGCGCGAAAGCGATGCCGCCCAACAAGCCAAGCTGTTCATCCGTAAGGGAGAGCTCTTCCTGGATCGGGATTGCCAGGATCGAGATAATCTGTCGATCCAGAAAATTGAACGCGTAAACAAGGAACAGCATCAGCATGACGACGCCGCGATAGCCGCTGCTGACCTTGGGCTCCGTATCGACCGATCCGGACTTGGTTTCTTCGGACATGAGTTCTCCCCTCGGGTGTATCACCGGATGTTTCCGTTGCGATACGATCAGGACGCAAACATGAATGACCATTCAGGTCGGGTCAAATGCCAATTCCGTCAAAGCGGTGCCAACAGGTGCTTGCGTCCCCGGCCTGCGAATGCAGGATATGCGGCAGATTGGCTGCTACAGCCTCAATCGCCAAGGGGAACATTTGATGAAACACGCGATTTATGCCTTTGCCGCGAGCGGTTTGCTGCTCGCAGGCTGCACTCAGGCCGGCGAAGAGGACGCCGTCCACGAGGATGCCGCCGCGGAAAATACAAACGCCGCATCGATCACATCCAGCGAGATCACGGAAGCCGATCTGCGCCATCGCATCGCCACCCTGGCCAGCGACGCGTTCGAAGGCCGTGCCCCGGCAACTTCGGGCGGCATAGCCGCCAGCCAGTGGATTGCCGACGAGATGGCCCGCATCGGTCTGGAGCCGGGAAACGGGGACAGCTATTTCCAACCAGTCTCCCTGCTGGAAGTCACGCTCGACACCGCCAATTCCGGTTTCGACATCGCACATAATGGTGAAAGCCTTGGCTTTTCCATGCCGGAGGATCTGGTTTACTGGACCAAGCGCGCGGATGATGAAGTCGCGATTGAAGATTCCGAGCTGGTCTTTGTCGGCTATGGTGTGGTTGCACCAGAATATGGCTGGAACGACTATCAGGGCATTGATGCGCGCGGCAAGACTGTCGTCATGCTGGTCAATGATCCGGGTTATGGCGATCCTGAAAGCGGTCTCTTCAACGGCAATGCCATGACCTACTACGGTCGCTGGACGTACAAGTACGAGGAAGCCGCGCGCCAAGGTGCCGACGGCGTGATTGTCATTCACCAGACCGCGCCCGCCTCCTACGGCTGGAACGTGGTTTCGGGATCCTGGACCGGCGCCCAGCTCGACCTGGCCCGCGAACCCGGTGAGGGTACGTTTGCTGGCATCGAAAGCTGGATCACCGAGGCAGGCGCACGCCAGTTGTTCGAGCTGTCGGGTCTGGACTTCGACGCGCTCACCGCTGCCGCGGCACAACCGGACTTCGAGGCCGTCGAGATGGCCGGTCTTACGGCCTCCGGCACCCTGCGCAATTCGACCCGCACCATGGATAGTCGCAATGTTGCCGGTGTGGTTCGCGGCACCGAACGTCCGGACGAATTTGTCATCTACACCGCGCACTGGGACCATCTCGGCATTCGTTTCGGCGTGGGTGAAGACGGCATATTCAACGGCGCAGTCGATAACGCGACCGGCACCGCCACCGTCCTGGAAATTGGCGAAACCTTTGCGGCCAACCCGCCCCAACGCTCCGTCATGATCCTGGCTGTTACGGCCGAGGAATCAGGGCTGCTCGGATCCGCCTATTACGGCGTGAACCCGATCGAACCCCTCTCCCAGACCGTGGGCGGTATCAATATTGACGCCATCCTGCCGACCGGTCGGTCCCGGGATGTGGTCGTTGTCGGCCACGGCGCTTCCGAGCTGGAGGACATCCTGACCGAGGAGGCCTCTGCCCAGGACCGCTACATCGTGCCGGATCCAAATCCTGAAGCTGGCTATTTCTACCGCTCCGATCACATCTCACTGGCCAAGCAGGGCGTGCCGATGCTCTATGCTGATGGCGGGTTTGACCTGCGCGACGGTGGCACGGCTGCAGGCGAAGCCTTTGGCGCCGATTATCGCGCCAATCGCTACCACGCTCCGGGCGATGAATATTCCGAAGACTGGAATATGGAAGGCATGCTGGAAGACGCACAGCTCTTCTACAATGTCGGTAACCGCCTCGCGAATTCTCAAGACTGGCCGAACTGGTATGAGGGCAATGAATTCCGCGCTCTGCGGGACGCCCAGCGCTCTGAATAGAGGGCGGGCATATCTCATTGGAGAGGCGGCTCGCTGGAGCCGCCTCTTTTTTGGCGCGACTATCTAATGCCGCTCGGAAACCGACACCGGCCGGCGCTGAGATGACTGGGTGTTGAAGCAGAAATGCGTGATCAGAACGTCTTGCGCGTCACATAGCGTTCGCCATTTCGGCCCTCAAGACGGCGCGCATAGGTCGTCTCGTCAATGACGGCACCCGAGTGAACGCAATAAACCGTGCGGGCCTCGGAGAGGCGCGGCCAGTGGATGAAATCGCACAACATTGTCTTCATGCCAGTGGAGACATTGATCTCGACCAGTCCCATCGACTGGGCAAAAGCCAGATTGCTCTGGAACATGCCGCTATCGCGCAGGCTGTCCATCGCACCGACAAAGTCACCGCCGAGGAATTGCGTGGCCTGGCGCCCCTCAATCTCTTCGCGCGTAACCCCGAACATGTCGACGGCACCTTGCGAGATAGCCTTGAACATACCCAACGAGTCCGTCACGAATTCGATGGCCGGGTTGAGGGTCACCAGATCCATCCAGGTTGGCGCCGGAGCGACAACAAACGCATCCTGCACCAGTTCCGCCATGCGCCGTTTGACCCGCTCGGGCGGATCGGAATCGCCGTTCTCCCACCGCGAGATCATCGCCTGGGTTACCCCAAGATCAGCAGCCAGCGCCGCCTGTTTCAGGCGCTTCGACATCCGGAAGTTCCGGATGATGGAAGGCCAATTCACTTTTCCGGATGTAACAGGCAGGTTTAGATCTTGTGCCACGGTTCCCCCCGCAGGCCCTAGGCAATGGGCGTTGTACGAATCTGGCTTCCAAACTCCTTCTGCAGGTCCTCGAACTCTTCCTCGCTGATCTGCGCTCCGCTGAACACCCAGCGCGGCCGCAGGTCTTCACCGCGCCGCCACCAGTTCATCGAATGCACAAACAACGATTCACCCTTACGAGGCCCGTTGCAGAGTACATACTTGTCTACACTTTCAACGGTTTCGACGCGTTCGTCAAAGAATCCGATTGATTTTAGAAGCAAAAAAAGTTGCGGCAGCCCCTCCGAGAAGCTCTGCGAAAGATCACGACCTTCGCAGGAGGCACGTTCGAGGCCGGTTTCGCGCTCCATGCCGACGCTTACAGTCTCCAGAATTCCCGAAGCGGATATCACGCCGGCAATCGCCGGGGTTTCGGCTATGTAGGAGCGCCAGCCGATCATCGGTGCAGAGAGCTCCTCCGGAGAGACCAGGGTCAGAATGCGCTCCTGCATATCCCGTCCAGGCTCGACCAGGTCAGCCTCCCAGCGCGAGACCATGGCCTGGGTCACGCCAAGATCATCAGCCAGAGCCATCTGCTTCATATTGTTGGTAAAGCGGTATTGTTTGAGAATCTCACCCCAGCTCAGATGCGCCGGTTTACTGGACCGGTTTGTCTCTGTGCTCATGTCTCAAAGCGCCTTTCGAACGACAACCGGCCCACCCAGCCGCTCTCTGACATCGCGGTAGACGCTTTCACTCACGACAGCGCCCGACATCATGCACAGGACGCGAGGGCCCGGCATAAGCACGGGACGGTGCAACCCGTGCAGATAGACCTGTTTCCATTCGCCCGAACCGTGCAGGTATTCGAACAGGTCCACACTTTCAGCGCTGGCAACACGGCCTTCGAAGAAGCCTGTACGTTTGAAGGTTGCGAAAAGATCAAGAATCTCACCGCGAAAATGATGTTTGATCGAACGGCCAGCGAGATCTTCCGACGTCGTCCCCATGAGCCGGGCCAGCCCTCTAGACGCCACGGCCGCGCGACCGGTCCCGTCCGCGACACAGATAATGGCCGGGTTCTGAGCCACGCGCTGCTCCCAGACATCGCGTGAAATAGTCGCGCTTTCCGCCCAATAAAGATCGAACAGCAATTCCTGGATACGTGGACTGGGGCGGGCATCGGCAGCTTCCCAACGCGACACCATGGTCTGGGTCACGGCCAGACGATCGGCAAGCTGCCCCTGGTTGAGGCCCGTCGAGTGTCTATAATGCCGGATCACTGAAGGCCAGTGCAGCTCAGGAAGTTCCTGCGTAATCTCAATTGCAGACATGCAAATCTTCCGCCCTTCGAAGAATGCAGCAAGGCTGGGAGTTATATTTTATAACGCAAATCACGATTTCTTGGAAGGAAGTTTTTATTTCGCACTGTTTGCGCGAGATGAACAGTAGATTTTTGAAACTTCTGTGAAATCGTCCGCATTCGTCCTGACGCTCATTGATCCGGGGCAGACAAATGTCCATGGTCCGCCGCAATTCGGTAGTTGCGGAAATTTTGTCATGGGTGATCTGAGTCTCCTTGTCTGGACCTTCTCCATCATCGGCTTTTTGCTGGCGGCCTATTCCATCGTGGCCAACGACGCCATCCAGACGCTGGGAACCTTCCTCAGCTCCAATGACAAACGCCCCTGGTGGGTGCTGTGGCTGTATGCCTGTTCCATCATCGTCGCGGTCATGGTGTACGGCTATTTCGCGCTGAACCAGGACATCGCCTTTGGCCGATTGAATACACTGCCCTACCCGCAAGACGGCGTTCAGTGGTATCACGCAGTCCCACCAATATTCCTTCTTCTGCTGACCCGGTTTGGAATTCCGGTCTCCACGACCTTCCTCGTCCTCACCATCTTTGCCCTGACCGGCGGCGCCAGCACCGACGGTGTCCTGCCGCGCATGCTGTTGAAATCCGGCATGGGATATGTCGTGGCACTTGGAGCGGCCTTCATCGTCTACATGCTGGTTTCTCGCATCTTTGAACGCTGGATCAGCAACACCCGCGACAAGCCTCACTCGGCCCTGTGGTTTGTGCTGCAATGGCTGTCGACCGCATTCCTCTGGTCGCAATGGTTGATGCAGGACCTGGCCAACATCTTTGTCTTCCTTCCACGCTCGACGGAGCTGGTTCCGGTGCTGGATGGGGCAGGTAATCCGATCCTGGAAAACGGCGTTGCCGTCATGGAAACCCAGGTCCAGTTTTCGCCGATGCTGCTGATTTTCGCGACGCTGGTGATGCTGGTCCTGCACGCCATCATCTTCCGGGCACGCGGCGGCGAGATCCAGAAAATCGTCCTGTCAAAGACCAATACAACCGATGTCCGTGCCGCCACACTCGTCGATTTCATTTACGGTCTCATCCTGTTCTACTTCAAGGAACTCAACGACGTGCCGATGTCCACAACCTGGGTTTTCCTGGGCATGCTGGCCGGACGCGAGATCGCCATCGCCTATATCGGCGGTCTGCGCGGCAAGCTGGAAGCCTTGATGGACGTGGTGAGCGATATCTTCCGCGCCTTCATCGGCCTGGTCATCAGTGTGATTCTCGCCATCTTCCTGCCGGCGCTGGCCCGGGGCGAGCTGGGCGAGGTCCTTTCTGACTTCCCGGGATATCTGTCAGGCGTTCTGAGCCTGGGCTAACGTATGCGTCAACAAAACAGTTTCAAAAGACACGATCAGCGCTAAACTCCCCGCAACGAATAATAATTCCCGGGGAGAGCTGCGTGCCGCACGATATCGATGTGGTTGCGAAGATCTGCGCACATCACAAACATCAACCCGCCGCATTGCTGGAAATCCTGCACGATACGCAGGCGCATTTCGGCTGTGTCAGCGACGAGGCCGCGCGCCTGGTCGCGCAGGAGCTGAACATCTCTCGTGCCGATATTCACGGGGTTCGCAGTTTCTATGGGGATTTTACCCGGCACGCCGACAAGCCAAAACTCAAGCTCTGCCGCGCCGAAGCCTGCCAGGCGGTTGGCAGCGAGGCATTGGCAAAAATGCTGTCTGACAAAGGAATTGAGAGCGAGACAATCTACTGTTTGGGCAATTGCGCCCTGGGCCCTGCGGCGATGATTGGTGAACGCCTGATCGGTCGTGCCAGTGCAGCGCTTCTGGAAGCAGAGCTGGCTGATGACTGACACGCCGCGCCTGTTTCTCTCCAAGGATGCCGCCGCCCTTTCTGTCGGCGCAGATGCAGTTGCGGCCATTTTGCCCCGGGACCAGCTGACCCGGACGGGCTCACGTGGCCTGTTGTGGCTGGAACCCCTGCTGGAGGTCGAAACGCCAGACGGTCGCATCGGCTTTGGTCCGCTCTCGGTCACGGACGCCAGACGCCTGGCTGAGAATGGTTTTCCACCCGATGATCCAACATGCCAGGGCCTCGTGGACGACCTGCCCTGGATGAAGGTCCAGCGACGCGTGATCTTTGAACGTTGCGGCCTGATTGACCCGCTCGATCTGGACGCTTTCGAAACCCGCGGGGGGCTCGTCGGGCTGCGTACAGCACTGGCCCGGTCCTCTTCGGACATCATCGGCACCGTTACCCGCTCCGGCCTGCGTGGTCGCGGTGGAGCCGGCTTCCCCGCCGGGATCAAGTGGAAAACGGCCGCAGAGGCTGACGCCGATCAGAAATACATTTGCTGCAATGCCGATGAGGGCGATAGCGGCACATTTGCGGACCGCATGCTGATGGAAGGCGATCCCGGTCAGCTGATCGCCGGCATAGTGATCGCTGGCCTTGCGGTGGGTGCGACCAAGGGCTTCATATATTGCCGCTCTGAATATCCGCACGCCATCGCAACACTCAACGCCGCGATCAAGGCCTGGCAAGCTCGCGGCTGGCTGGGCGCGGACATTCTCGGGTCCGGAAAAGCGTTTGAACTCACACTTCGTCGCGGCGCGGGCTCCTATGTGTGTGGCGAGGAAAGCGCGATGCTCGAAAGCCTGGAAGGCAAACGCGGCCAGGTTCGGGTCAAACCACCGATCCCGGCAATATCGGGCCTGTTTGGAAAACCGACCATCGTCAACAATGTGCTGACCCTCGCCAGCATACCGTGGATCATGGCCCATGGCGGCGAAGCCTATGCCCAGATCGGCCATGAGCGCTCTCGAGGCACCCAGGCCTTTCAGCTCGCCGGCAATATCCGTCAGGGTGGCATGCTGGAGACAGATTTCGGCATCTCCCTGCGCGACCTGATCGAGGATTTCGGCGGCGGCACGTTAAGCGGCCGACCGGCGAAGGCCGTCCAGGTCGGCGGCCCGCTGGGCGCCTATATTCCCGCAGATCAGCTCGACCTGCCGATGGATTACGAGGCCTTTGCTGCGGCTGGCGCAATGCTGGGTCATGGCGGAATTGTTGTTTTTGACGATACGGTCGACATGGCGAAACAAGCTGAATTCGCGATGAAATTCTGTGCCGAGGAAAGTTGCGGAAAATGCACTCCCTGTCGCATCGGTTCGGTGCGTGGCGCCGAAACAATCGGCAAAATCCGCGCCGGAGATAATAGTGAAGGCAATCTTGCTCTGGTCGAGGAACTTTGCACTGTAATGACGGATGGGTCTCTGTGCGCCATGGGCGGACTGACGCCGATGCCGGTGATGAGCGCCCTGCGTCACTTCCGGGAGGATTTCACATCCTCCGAACCGAAACTCCAAGACATGGTAGACTGAAGAGATGGGAAGCCGCCGCGAGAATGATTTCGGCACGCCGCCCCGCCCAAGCGAGGCCCGCGTTAGCCTGGAAATTGACGGCCAGACGGTCAGCGTGCCGGAGGGCACGTCCATCATGCGCGCCGCGAACAAGGTTTCCGCGCGCATTCCCAAACTCTGCGCCACGGACCGGTTGGAGGCGTTTGGCTCCTGCCGCATGTGCCTCGTCGAAATCGAAGGCCGCAAGGGAACTCCCGCCTCCTGTACCACGCCGGTAGCCGAAGGCATGAAGGTCCAGACCCAGACACCGCGCCTGGAAGCGCTGCGTCGCGGCGTCATGGAGCTCTATATTTCCGACCACCCGCTGGACTGCCTGACCTGTTCTGCCAATGGCGACTGTGAATTGCAGGACACGGCTGGCGAAGTAGGGCTGCGCGAGGTGCGCTACGGGCTTGATGGCGAGAACCATCTTGATGAAGGCGTCGACGCCTCCAATCCCTATTTCCAGTTTGACGGCTCCAAATGCATAGTCTGCTCTCGCTGTGTTCGGGCTTGCGACGAGATCCAGGGCACACTCGCCCTTACGATTGATGGGCGAGGCTTCGGCTCGAAAGTCTCAGCGGGTCTGGACGAAGGGTTTTTCGACAGCGAGTGCGTATCTTGCGGGGCCTGCGTTCAGGCCTGCCCGACGGCCACGCTGATGGAAAAAACCGTCGTCGAACATGGCCAGCCTCGTCGTGAGGTCGCGACGACGTGCGCGTACTGCGGCGTGGGTTGCTCCTTTATCGCCGAGCTGCAAGGCGATGAAGTCGTCCGCATGACACCGGACACGACCGGCGGCGCCAATGAAGGCCATTCCTGTGTGAAGGGCCGGTTCGCCTGGGGGTATGCCAGCCATCCCGACCGGGTGATGTCGCCGATGGTCCGCGAGGATATCAGCCAACCCTGGCGTGAAGTCAGCTGGGAGGAGGCCATCGGGTTCGCCGCGGACCGCTTCAAGACCATCCAGGCTGAAAACGGACGCCGTTCTATCGGTGCCGTGACGTCTTCGCGCTGTACCAATGAAGAAGTTTATGTCGTCCAGAAAATGGTCCGCACGGCCTTTGGCAACAACAATGTCGACACGTGTGCCCGGGTTTGCCACTCACCCACCGGCTATGGGCTGCAAACGACCTTTGGAGCCTCTGCCGGAACTCAGAACTTCAAATCTGTCGAACAGGCAGACGTCATCCTGGTCATTGGCGCCAATCCGACCGATGCGCACCCGGTCTTTGCCTCGCGCATGAAACAGCGCCTGCGCGCCGGCGCACGCCTGATCGTGGCCGACCCGCGGGCCACGGATCTGGTTCGCTCGCCGCACATCCAGGCCGATCACCATCTCCAGCTTCTCCCCGGCACGAATGTCGCCATCGTCAATGCGCTGGCCCACGTCATCGTCACCGAGGACCTGGTCGACAGCGATTTCGTCGCCGAGCGTTGCGAGACTGAAAGCTTCAACCGCTGGGCCGCTTTCATTGCCCAGGAACAGAACAGCCCGGAAGCCGTCGAGGCGGTCAGCGGAGTGCCCGCGGAGACTATACGACAGGCCGCGCGCCTGTACGCGACGGGTGGCAATGCAGCGATCTATTACGGGTTGGGCGTGACCGAGCACTCGCAAGGCTCCTCCATGGTGATGGGCATGGCAAACCTGGCCATGGCAACAGGGAATATCGGTCGCGAAGGCGTGGGTGTGAACCCGTTGCGCGGGCAGAACAATGTCCAGGGCTCGTGCGATATGGGGTCCTTTCCGCACGAATTCCCCGGCTATCGCCATGTCTCCGACATCGAGACCCGAACCCTGTTCGAAACCCGCTGGGGCCAGGCGCTGAGCGACGAGCCCGGCTTGCGCATCCCGAACATGTTCTCCGCGGCGCTGGACGGCTCATTCAAAGGCATGTTTATCCAGGGCGAAGATCTCGCCCAGTCCGACCCGGACACCCAGAATGTTATCGCGGCCCTTCGGGCCATGGACTGCGTCGTGGTCCAGGACCTCTTCCTCAACGAGACAGCAGCTTTCGCCCATGTCTTCCTGCCGGGAACCTCCTTCCTGGAAAAGGACGGCACGTTCATCAATGCCGAACGCCGTATCAACCGTGTCCGTCCGGCCTTCCCGGAAAAACAGGGTCTGTCCGAATGGGAAACCGTGTGCCGGCTTTCACAAGCTCTGGGCTATCCAATGCACTATCAGGCCGCCGCGGAAATCATGGACGAGATCGCTGCCCTGACG
This sequence comes from Maricaulis sp., assembly GCA_965657935.1. Taxonomy (GTDB): domain Bacteria; phylum Pseudomonadota; class Alphaproteobacteria; order Caulobacterales; family Maricaulaceae; genus Maricaulis. Next base: position 23,829 of record CBFHQE010000021.1, read on the forward strand.
CCGACTTTCTCGGGTGTCAGCTTTGACCGACTGGATCGCAACGGCTCCGTGCAATGGCCATGTAATGACGCAGCCCCCGATGGCACGCCGACCATGCACGTCGAGGGATTTGTACGCGGCAAAGGCCAGTTCATGCTGACCCAGTTCATCCCGACGGAGGAACGCACATCCCGCGCTTTCCCGCTGCTGCTGACCACGGGCCGTATCCTCAGCCAGTACAATGTCGGCGCCCAGACCCGCCGCACTGAAAACTCCCGCTGGCATGACGAGGACGTGCTGGAGATCCACCCGTCCGACGCCGATGCCCGGGGTCTGGCCGAAGGAGAGATGGTCTCCCTGTCCAGCCGCAAGGGCGCGATCACCGTCCGCGCCGTGCTGTCGGATCGCATGCCGCCGGGCGTGGTCTACACCACCTTCCACCATCCAGAATCCGGTGCCAATGTCGTAACGACAGAGCTCTCGGACTGGGCAACAAACTGTCCGGAATACAAGGTAACGGCCGTGCAGGTGGCGCCCTCCAACATGCCGTCGGACTGGCAGGCCGAGCGCGATCGCCGCCATGCCCGGATCGATATCGTACCCGCTGCGGAGTAACCGGATTGAAACTGCCGCAAGCCTCCCTCGAAGTCCCCATCGTTTCCGCTGATACGGACACAACACACTGGTCGATCGCGACGGAGCATCCGGTCGAGATCGGTTTCAATGGCCAGGCCTGGACTGTGATGATGGCCAGTCCGGGTGACCTTGAAGATCTGGCCTTCGGACTGGCCGTCTCGGAAGGCATTCTGGCCGCGGACGCACGCCCCGACGCCGTCGATATCAAGACCTATGCCGAAGGTTCAACGGCAAATCTTCGGATCTCACAGGCTGCGATCAACTCGGAACGGCTCACACGGCGCACGCTGGACGGACACACAGGCTGCGGGCTTTGCGGCATTGAAAGCCTGGCAGAGCTTCACGCCCCGCCTGCGAACCAGAGCCGTCGTCTGGCGCTGACCGATCGCGCCTTCGAGCGGGCTTTCGGGGACTTGTCCGACCAACAGACGCTGAACCAGAAAACCCGCAGCGTTCACGCCGCTGCGTGGTGCTCGCCCGACGGCGATATCGAGTTTGTTCGGGAGGATGTCGGCCGGCACAACGCGTTGGACAAACTGGTCGGACTGCTTGCCGCAGCAGGCCGGATCAGAACACCGGGTTTCGTCCTCATGTCGAGCCGTTGCAGTTACGAGCTGGTCTACAAGACTGCCGTCACCGGCGCCTCGGCGCTGGTGACTTTATCCGCCCCTACATCGCTGGCGCTGCAGCTGGCCAAGACAATCAACCTGCAAATTGTCACGCGCGGCCCTGCCGGGCGCGTTGTGCGCCTGGGAGTGTAGAGCCTATGGACCATCATCACCTGATCGCCATGGCCAACCAGATTGCCCGCTTCTTTGAGCCCTACTCCGAGGCCGAGGCTGTCGAAGGCGTGGAACAGCATATCAGGAACTTCTGGGAGCCGCGCATGCGAGAGCAATTGCAGGCCGCCCTCACCGATCATCCAGAAAAATTGCTGCCCGCGGTCCGCAAAGCGGCTGCCCGGCTGGCCTGACCTATTCCTTCGAGGGGGAGAAAAGACGTTGAACAGTGATATTGATATCGCCCGCGCGGCCAACATGTTGCCGATTACGGACGTCGCCGAGAAGCTCGGAATTCCGTCTACAGCACTGGCCCGGTATGGCGATGACAAGGCCAAGCTGACGGCTGACTACATCAAGTCGCTTGAAGACCATGAGGATGGCAATCTCATCCTGGTTACCGCGGTCAATCCGACCCCGGCAGGAGAAGGCAAGACCACGACCACAGTCGGGCTCGGCGACGCGCTCAACCGGATCGGCAAACGCGCAACCATCTGTATCCGCGAGCCTTCCCTGGGTCCGTGTTTCGGCATGAAGGGCGGCGCTGCAGGGGGCGGCTACGCCCAGGTCGTGCCGATGGAAGACATCAATCTCCACTTCACCGGTGACTTCCACGCCATCACCTCGGCGCACAACCTGCTTTCGGCAATGATCGACAATCATATCTACTGGGGCAATTCGCTGGAGATCGACCAGCGTCGCGTCGTCTGGCGTCGGGTGCTGGATATGAATGACCGCGCCCTGAGGGAGATTGTCGGATCTCTCGGTGGTGTCGCCAACGGCTTTCCCGGCCAATCGGGCTTCGACATTACCGTCGCCTCGGAAATCATGGCCATCCTTTGCCTCGCCGGGGATCTGGAAGACCTGCAGCATCGTCTTGGCAATATCATCATCGGCTACCGCCGTGACCGGTCAGCCGTGACTTGTCGGGACATCAAGGCCGATGGCGCCATGACCGTGCTGCTCAAGACAGCGCTCCAGCCGAACCTGGTACAAACCCTGGAGAATAACCCGGCGTTCATTCATGGCGGCCCGTTCGCGAACATCGCCCATGGCTGCAACTCTGTTATCGCCACCAAGACCGCGCTGAAACTGGCCGATTATGTCGTTACCGAAGCCGGATTCGGAGCGGATCTGGGTGCCGAGAAATTCTTCGACATCAAGTGTCGCAAAGCGGGCCTGTCACCAAAGGCCGTGGTCATCGTCGCGACCATCCGCGCACTCAAATCAAATGGCGGTGTTGCCAAGGCCGAGCTGAATGCAGAAAATCTGGACGCCCTTCGGAAAGGCTGTGCCAATCTCGGGCGCCATATCGAGAATGTCCGAAAATACGGTGTGCCCGCGGTCGTCGCGATCAATCACTTCTCGTCCGACACAGACGCTGAAGTGGCCCTGGTCGAGGAATATGCGGCCTCCATGGGCAGCGAGGCCATTCTCTGCCGCCACTGGGCCGACGGCTCCGCAGGCACAGAGGACCTGGCCAAGCGTGTGGTCGAGATCATCGATGGCGGTGTCGCCCAATTCGCACCGATCTATGGCGATGAAATGAGCCTGTTCGAAAAGATCGAGACAGTCGCCAGGACGATTTATCGCGCCGACGAAGTGCTTGCGGACAAGAAGATCCGGGATCAGCTGCGCGAATGGGAAGACGCAGGTTTCGGGCACCTGCCGGTTTGCATGGCCAAGACCCAGTACAGTTTCTCTACCGATCCGAACCTGCGCGGTGCGCCAACCAACCATTCAGTACCGGTTCGAGAGGTTCGCCTGTCAGCGGGAGCAGGGTTCATCGTTGTTATCTGCGGTGCAATCATGACCATGCCCGGCCTGCCGCGCCATCCGGCGGCAGAACAAATCGGCCTGGACGAGACCGGCCAGGTCGTCGGTCTCTTCTGAGGGGAATTTCGAAAGATGAATTCAAGTCAATGAAATAGTCTGGGTATTCATATTCTATGAGTGCCCGGGCCAACCGCCGAGCCCTAAGACTTCTGACCTCCGTAAAGTGAGTGTTTTGAAGTCAGATTATGGATTGGGCACGGACCGTTCGGTCGCTTCGACAGAGACTACGCCTGAAACAGGGCGCGTTCGCGCAAATGGTCGGCACCAGCCAGACCACGATTTCGCGTATCGAAGCCGGATTGGCCGAACCCACTCCGGAAATCATCGAAGCCATCAAGGAGCTGCGCAAAAATCCCAACACACGCAGCACCTTTGACGACTTCATCGCATCGATTGAGCACAGCCCCTATCATTGTTTCCTGCTGAATACGGACAGCGATGACCTGGTTCTGGAGACCATCAGTGACCCGATGCGCGAACATCTCGGTACGGCGCGCGAACTGGGAGACGTCACGGAAGGTGATGAGCTGAGTCACCACATCAACGCGCTGATCGACCGCGGCTTCTCCTCCGGCCGCATCGAAAGCGCCGTCGGAAGCTGGAAGG